>JAYUGD010000126.1:0-2427 GCA_043767785.1 Zavarzinella sp.
ATCCCGATGGCCGGCGTCCCGGCCAAGTCCATCGAGGTGTACCTGCGGAAGTTGCTGCAAGCCGGGCACCGCGTGGCTGTGTGCGACCAAGTGGAAGACGCCGCCCTCGCCAAGGGCTTGGTGAAGCGGGACGTGACCCGCGTCGTGACGCCCGGCACGGTGACGGAAGACGAGATGCTGGAGCCGGGCCGGCCGAACAACCTTGTCGCCCTGCTGCCAGGGAAGAGTTGTTACGGCGTCGCGTGGGTCGAGGTGACGACCGGCGAATTCTTCGCGGCCGATGTCACGCTGGAACGGCTGCCTGACGAACTGAACCGCCTCAACCCGGCCGAGTGCCTGTGGCCGGACGGCTCGCTGTCCAACGTGCCGGAGACGATCACGGCGGTTCTCAATCGCACGCTGACCGGGCGGCCGGACTGGACATTCGACGGCGACACGGCCCGCGGCGTCCTGTTCAAGCACCTGCACGTCATCACCGGCGGCGGCTTCGGCTTCCGCGACGAGCAACCCGCCCTCGTCGCGGCCGGGGCGTTGGTCATTTACTTGCAAGAAACGCTCAAGGCGTCTCTCGCCCACATCCGGCAGCTCAAGCCGTATAACGCGGACAAACTACTCTCGCTGGATGAAGTCACCCGGCGCAGTTTGGAACTCACGCGCACCCTGCGGGACGGCCAGCGCGAGGGGAGTTTGTTGAGCGTGATGGACCGCACGGTGACGGCGATGGGCGCCCGCACGCTGCACGACGCCATCTTGTCTCCGCTCGGGGAAATCCCGGCCATCAACGCCCGGCTGGACGCCGTCGAGGAATTGCTGGCCGACCAAAACACGCGGCAGGGCGTCCGTGATTTGTTGGCCGCCATCCCGGACATGCAACGGCTGACCACGCGCGTCAGCACCGGGCGGGCCTCGCCGAAAGACTTGGTCGGCGTCGGCCGGGCCTTGCGCATGCTGCCGGCCATCAAGGCCAAAATCACCAGCCGGCGGGCGAAGCTGCTCAACGAGTTGGAACAGCGGCTGGAACTCTGCCCCGACTTGCGGGAACTGCTCGACGCCGCGCTGGCGGATGATCCGCCGTACAACCCGAAGGACGGCGGCGTGATCCGCGAGGGCTTCAACGCCGACTTGGACGAACTTCGCCGCCTCTCCCGCGAAGGCAAGGACTGGCTGGCGAAGTACCAGGCCGACGAGGTCATGCGGACGAACATCCCGAGCCTCAAGGTCGGCTACAACCAAGTCCACGGCTACTACATCGAAGTCACGCACGCCCACGTCGGCAAGATCCCGCAAGACTACCAACGCCGTCAGACGCTGAAGAACGCGGAGCGGTACGTCACCCCGCAACTCAAGGAGTACGAGGAAAAAGTCCTCACCGCCCAAGACCGGGCGATTGGGCTGGAAGCGGAACTGTTCGCCAAAATCCGCGAGCAGGTGGCCGCCCAGACGCACCGCATCCTGAACACGGCCGAAGTGCTGGCGACGCTCGACTTCCTTTGCTCGCTCGCGGAACTCGCGTCGTCCCGGCGGTATGTCCGCCCGCAACTCGTCGTGGAGCCGGTCCTCGAAATCCGCGAAGGCCGGCACCCGGTATTGGATCAATCGCTCCCGGCTGGGACGTTCGTCCCCAACGACGTGCTGCTGAGTCCGGACACCGGCCGCTTCTGGCTCATCACCGGGCCGAACATGGCCGGAAAATCGGTCCTCATCAAGCAGACGGCGCTCATCACATTGCTCGCCCACCTCGGCAGTTTCGTCCCCGCGCAGACGGCGAAGATCGGGCTGACGGACCGCATCTTCACCCGCGTCGGCGCCAGCGACGAACTCGCCCGCGGCCTCAGCACCTTCATGGTGGAGATGACCGAGGCCGCCAACATCATGAACAACGCCTCGCCGCGCAGCGTGGTGATTCTCGACGAACTCGGCCGCGGCACCAGCACCTACGACGGCGTCTCCCTCGCGTGGGCCATCACGGAAAACCTGCACGACACCGTCGGCTGCCGGGCCATGTTCGCCACGCACTACCACGAACTGGCCCAACTGGCCGAATCGCTCGACGGCCTGCGCAACCACCATGTCCAAGTGCGGGAACTGGACAACGACGTGGTCTTCCTGCACAAGATCGCCCCCGGCAGCGCGCGGCGCAGTTACGGCGTCCACGTCGCCAAACTCGCCGGCGTCCCCGACGGCGTGTTGAAGCGGGCGAACGAGATTCTCATCTCCCTCGAATCCCGCCATCAGTTGCCCGAGACGCGACGGATCATCGTCGGCCCGCCGGAAAAGCCGAAAAAGAAAAAGATGCCGAAACTGGCCGAGGGGCCGTCGCTGTTTGGTGGAGACGAGGGGTGTTCGGTTAGGGAAGAGTGACCAATTTCGTCTTTCGGCCTGAAGGGCCGCTTAACATAGCCCAGCCCGAAAGGGCTGGGAAAGGGT
>JAYUGD010000127.1:0-2424 GCA_043767785.1 Zavarzinella sp.
AAAGCCTCCGCGTCGCGGCTAACAAAACAGGCGTTACGCCGAGCGGTTTACACGTCAAAAAGGCGGAGTCGTGGATTCTCAGCAAGGCGTGATCGCCCAACTGATTGAGGAGTTGACCAAGCTGCCGGGGGTGGGGCCGAAGTCGGCGGAGCGGATGGCACACTTTTTGCTTGCAGGGGACCGACGCAATTGTCTTCTGCTCGCGGACGCCCTCCGCACCGTCGCCGAGAACGTCCGGCCGTGCCGGCAGTGTTTCAACCTCACGGAGAGCGACTTGTGTCTCGTGTGCCGTGACCCGCGGCGGGAACCGGGGATGATTTGCGTGGTGGAAACCCCGCGGGACTTGGCCATGTTTGAGCGGACGGGTTCCTACCGCGGGCTGTACCACGTCCTCGGCGGCCGGCTGGCGCCGTTGGACAACGTGGGGCCGGAGAAGCTGACCTTCGACCCGCTCTTGCGGCGCGTGCAGGCCGGCGGCGTGCGGGAAGTGATCTTGGCCACCAGCCCCACGATGGAAGGGGACGGGACGGCCCTGTTCGCCTCCAACATGCTGGCCGGCACGGGCGTCGCGATGACGCGCTTGGCCCGCGGCCTCCCGAGTGGGTCGTCGCTGGAAATCGCCAACAGTCAGATGTTGGCCGACGCCCTGGAAGGCCGCCGGGCGTTTTAGGTGTTGATCAGACGTGCGGAAAGCCCCGGGGCCGCGCTTCGCGTCCCCGGGGAATTAGTCGAGGTTCGAGGACCGGCATCATGATGAAAATGGACTTGTCGCACCGCCAGACGCTGAGCCACAAGCTGTTGTTGGCCCCGCGGATGATCCAGTCGATGGAGATTTTGCAACTCCCCATCGCGGAGTTGCAGGCGCGCATCGAAAAGGAACTCCAGGAGAACCCCGTCCTCGAATTGCGCGACCAAGGCCCGGACGTCGAGGCCGGCGAGACCGCGCCGCCCGAGTTCAACGCCGACGCGCCGTTGAAGAACGACATGACCGACAACGGGGCCGAGTTGGAGTTCAAGCGGCTTGAGGCCCTCGACAAGGACTGGGGCGGCGTCTTCAACGAGGAAGAACACCGGCCGTCGCGCGGGTCGATGGACGAACTCGGCGACAAGAAGATGGACGCGATGCAGAACCTGCTGGAGCGCCCGCAGTCCCTGCAAGACTACCTCGCCGAGCAACTCTCCGACTTGGACTTGTCCGACGACGAGCGCACCATCGCGATGCACATCATCTCGGCGCTCGACCGCACCGGGTACTTGGGCCGGCGCAACGAGAAGGACGAGTTCCTCCCCGTCTCCCTGTTGGAAATCGCCGCCACCTGCGAGCCGCCCTCGACGCCCGAGCGCGTGGACGAAATCCTCTCTCTGGTGCAAGACCTGGACCCGGCGGGCGTCGGCGCCCGCGACCTGCGCGAGTGCCTGGCGCTGCAGATTCAGGGCGACACGCCGCACCGTGACTTGGTCCGGCAGATCATCCACGACCACATGGAGGACATGGCCCACAACCGCCTGCCGGCCATCGCCAAGAAGACCGGGGCCGACCTGGACGCCATCCGCGAGGCGATGGAGGTCATCCGCCACCTGAATCCGAAGCCGGGCGCGCAGTTCTCCACCGAGAGCACGCGCTACGTCACCCCGGACGTGCTGATCGAGAAGACCGAGGAGGGCGCCTACGACATCCGCCTGACGGACGACTGGGCCCCGCGGCTCAACATCCCGAAGCGCTACTACGCGATGTACAAGGACCGCGAGAACGACCCGGCGACGCGCGAGTACCTGAAGAAGAAATTGCAGTCGGCCGAGTGGCTGCGCGACGCCATCGAGCAGCGCCGCAACACGCTGATGAAGGTGACGCGGGCGATCATCGACCACCAGAAGGAATTCCTGGACGAAGGCCCGGACTCGATCCGGCCGCTGAAGATGCAGGAGATCGCCGACCTGGTCCGCGTCCACGTCACCACGGTCAGCCGGGCCGTGGACGACAAGTGGATTCAGACGCCGCGCGGCGTCTTCCCGCTCAAGCGGTTCTTCGTGGGGGCGGCCGTCAACAAGGAGACGGGCGAGCAGATCCCGTGGGAGAAGGTGAAGAAGGCGCTCTTGGACATGGTCGGCGCCGAGGACAAGCACAACCCGCTCTCGGACGAGGAGCTGGAAGAAAAACTGACCGCCGCCGGCTTCCCGGTCAAACGCCGCACGGTGACGAAGTACCGCAAGCTGTTGAACATCCCGTCATCGCGCGAGCGCAAAGACCACGCGACGGCGTGAACGAAAACCGTTTGAACCACAGAGGACACAGAGAAAAGACATTATCCGCAGATAAATCGGATGTTCGCAGATAAAACCATTTATGAATTTGGTTCGATCTGTGTTCATCTGATTGATCTGCGGATCAAAAGTTTTCTCTGTCTTTCCTCTGTGTTCTCTGTG
>JAYUGD010000128.1:0-17648 GCA_043767785.1 Zavarzinella sp.
GGGGGAGCAGGGGATGACACGGCCCAAAGTCCTAATGTAATGACCAATGGCCAATGACCAATGACCAATGACCAAACTTTACCGCCGCGGGGTGTCCGCCGAGGGTCGGGTGACATGCGCCGACTTGTTTCATTTTTGCTGCTCGTCCTGATCGGCGGCGGGATTTCGCTCGCCCTGCGGTCGCAATTCCAGCCCAAGGCGGCGCGGGTGTCGGCCGTGCCGGACGGGGACGTGGAAATCGCGTGGATTCACACCACGACCAGCGCCCAGACGTGGGAGCGGTTCGTCGCCGGCGTCCACGAGGCGGCCCGGCAGACGCCCGACATGGACGTGGACGACTCGGCCGCGTTCCTGGACCAGACGGCGGCCGTCCCCGAAGTGACGGTCGGCTTCCGCGGTCAAGCGAACCGCATTCGCATCCGGTGGTACAAGCTGTCCGGGGAAGTGGGCACGCGGGAATGGGTGAGCCGCCTCGCGGAGCGTGACCCGCCCCCGGTGGCGTTCGTCGGCGGCGGGTCCAGCGACCGGGCCATCGAACTCGCCAAGGCCCTCCGCGATCAAGAGACGTGGAAGGGGCCGAAGCCGCTGCTGTGCCTGACGACGGCCACCGCCGACTGGGCCGACGCGGACTTGCCGCACGACCCGGCCGCCGGCGATCAAGTGCGGCTGATCGACCTGTACCCCGGCCGGTCGTTCCGCTTCTGCTTCACCAATTCCGCGATGGCCCGCGCGGTGCTGGACTTCGTGTGGCAGACGCCCGGCTTGCGGCCGCACGGGCCAGTGGCCCCGCCGGCCGCCCTCGGCCTGTTGGGGGCGGTGAACGGGTGGAACGGGGTTTCCGTCGCCCCGATGCTCTTCCATGAAATGCCGCCGCAAGCCCACATCCTGTCGTGGATGGACGACCCGTACTCGGCCGACCTCGCCCTGCGATTCCGTGAATTGTTCCGGCCCGATTCGGGCATGGGACTCGAATGCACTTCCGTCGGCGTCACCGAAATCCGCTACAGCGTCGGGACATTTAATTCCGTCAACGAGCGCGAGAAGGGGGGGACGGGACTGATCTTGGACGAGGCGACGCCGCCCCGCGGGCGAAAAATGTTGCTCGTCCTGCCGGCCGTGACGCAGCCCGCCCGCCGCATGATCCGGGCCTTCGCCGCCGACTCGCCGCTGATCGGCCGGTCGATGGTGGCCGTCACCGGGGACGGCGTCTCCTTCAACACCGTGTACCGCGACGGCGAAGTGGCGTGGCCGACCCGTGAACTCAGCGTCCCGCTCGTCTTCTTCGCCCATCAGAACCCCGTGGCGTGGGCGGACGACGACCCCACGCCCCTCGCCACGCGGACCAGCACCGATGACGTGTTGTTATTCGCGGACATTGTCCGGCAACTCGGGCAACACCTGCGCCACCCGGCTTCGACCACGAACGCGGACGAACTGTTGCAACGCATTCACAAAGACCCGTTCTTCGGGCCGGACGGCGAACGCCGGACGGGCCGCGGCGAGTACGTCATCGTGATGCGGCCGGTCATCGGCGACGATGACCGCGTGGCGAAGGAAGCCCATTTCGAGGTTTACACCCGCGCGGGCGGCCGGCGGTGGGAGCGGATCAAACACCTGACGAAGTGACTTCGATGGCCGACAGACATCCGTTCGCGTGGGGGAAGTACGCCAAGGCCTTGGGGCCGGCGGTCGCGTTCTGGCTCATCCTGGTCGGGTCGCTGGCGTACCTGCTGTTCGAGCGGACGCGGGCCGCCGGGTCCGTGGACGAGGCCAACCTGCACGAGTGGCTGGACGAGGCCCGCAGCTTCCGCAAATCAACGCCGGAACTCGCGCGGGAGTACGCCGCCCGGCTCGACGCGGCGGACAATGACACCTCCGCCGAGGACGTTCGGCTCAAGGCCGAGGAGATCGGCGAGCAACTCAAGGCGATGGCCGACCCGTTGCGGCTCTACCAAGGCCAACTGCCGCTGTTCCCGGAAATATACACGCTCGAAGTGCGGATGCTCGACCGGCCGGAGACGGTCAAGCCCGTCGTTTGGGTCTCTCCGGTGCCGCGGCCGCGCCGGCAGAATCAGGACCAAGTCCGGCCGCTGTCCCACCACGTCCGCGACACCGCCGGAAAGCCGGTCGCCGTGCTGACGTGCGAGTACCGCATTCACGCTTTCAACAAACTCCAACGGGACGAGCAGGTCCGGCAACGCTTCTTGTACATCGCCGGCGGCGTGGTGTTCGGCGGCAGCGTCCTGGCGCTCGTGTGGGTGTACATGTTCCTGCGGCGGGAGCGGGAGCGGGAGCGCAAGGAAATGCAGACGGAGACGGATCTGGAACACGCCCACGTGGTGGCGCTGGAGGCGAACATCGCGGCCAACGCGGCGGCGCACGCCGCCGAGGTCGCCGAGACGGCCAACCTGGAAATGAAGTCGCAACTGTACGCCAGCATCGGCATCATGGCCGGCTCTTACGCCCACAACATCAAGAACCTCCTCGTCCGGCCGAACGATTTGATCGCCCGCTGCCTGGAGGCCGACGGCCTGCTCCCGTCCCAAACCACCATGCTGAACGAAGTGAAGGGGACGCTGGCGACGGTTACGGACCGCTTGCAGATGATCCTCCGCACCGTCCGCCGCGACCCGAACCGGACCGAGATGACACGACTCGACCTGAATGACTTGCTGCGGGAGACCGGAGAGACGTGGGGCGTCATCGCCGCGGACAAGTGGAAAATGACGCTGGAAACGCTTTCTGGCTCGGCGCCGGCGGTCATTAGCGGCGACTTGTCGCACCTGCAGCAGGCCGTCGAGAATTTGGTGTTCAATGCCCGCGACGCCACGTTCGAGATGCGGAACCACGTCCGCGACGCCGCCCGGCAGGAGAGCGACTCGGCCCGCCGCAAGCGGGCGATTATTGACGCCGCGAGTTGGAAAGGGCACGTCGCCCTGGCCGTGCGGGCGGACGCGGACTCCGTGTTTTTGGAAGTGCGGGACAACGGCATCGGCATGACGGAGGCCGTCCGCGAGCGGTGCCTCGAAACCCACTTCACCACCAAGCGGGACAACGCGCTGTACGAGGGGTACAACGCCGGCATGGGCCTCGGCCTGTCGTTCGTCAACGTCGTGCTGGAACACCACGGGGCGACGCTGGCCATCCAGTCCGAGCCGTTCAAGGGGACGAGTTTTCTGATCCGCTTCCCGCGGCGCCATGCGGCAACCACTGACGAAAGCGGTTCGTCATGAGATTCTTCCCGTCGATTCTCGCCGTCCTTCTGTCCGTCTCACTAACCGAAGCCCGGCCGCCCAACATCGTGCTGATTCTCGCGGACGACTTGGGGAACAACGATCTCGGGTGTGACGGCCGGGCGGACCACCGGACGCCGCACCTCGATCAACTGGCGACGCAGGGCATGCGGTTCACCGCGTCGTACAGCGCGGCCCCGTTGTGTTCGGCGACGCGGGCCGCCTTGCTGACCGGCAAGTCTCCCGCCCGCCTGCACATCACGACCTACTTGCCGGGCCGGGGCGACGCCCCGTCGCAATTGGTCTTGCAGCCCAAGATCAGCCAGCAGTTGCCGTTGGCGGAGACCACCGTCGCCGAGCGGCTGAAAGAGGCCGGCTACGCGACGGCTTGCGTCGGCAAATGGCACCTCGGCGGGGCCGGCTTCGGCCCGGACAAGCAAGGATTCGATGTGGTCCACGCCGGGGACGCTCAAACAAAACCATCGGCGACGGAGGCGGGAAAGGGGGAGTACGGCCTGACGGCGAAGGCCGAAGCGTTCATGGCGGCGAACCGCGAGAAGCCCTTCTTCCTGTACTTGGCCCACAACAACCCGCACATCCCGCTCGCGGCCAAGCCGGAACTGACCGAGAAGTTCAAGGCGTCCTTCAACCCCGCCTATGCGGCGATGATCCACACGCTGGACGACTCGGTGGGCCGCGTACTGAAGAAACTCGACGAATTGAAATTGGCCGATGATACGTTGGTGATCTTCACCTCCGACAACGGCGGCCTGCACGTCCCGGAGTTGAAAGACGACGCCCCGACCCACAATGCCCTGCGGGCCGGCAAGGGCTTCCTGTACGACGGGGGCATCCGAGTGCCGCTGCTCGTCCGCTGGCCAGGCCACGTCCGGCCGGAGAGCGCGAGCGCCACGCCGGTCGTCACGATGGACCTCGTGCCCACTCTTTGCGAGGCGGCCGGCGCGAAGGCCAGCGACCCGTTCGACGGCGTCTCGCTCTCGCCGGTCTTCGCGGGAAACGACCTGAAAGAGCGGCCGTTGTTCTGGCACTTCCCGCACTACTCGAACCAAGGGGGCCGGCCATGTTCCGCGGTGCGGGCCGGCCGTTGGAAGCTGATCGAATACCTCGACCGGCCGGACCGAGAACTGTTTGATTTGGAGTCCAACCCGCGTGAAGACCCGGCCAAGAACCTCGCCGTGACGGGCAGGGAGATTGCTGACAAACTCGCGGCCCAATTGTCCGCGTGGCGGGAGGCGGTCGGCGCGCAGGGGGTGACGGCGAATCCGGCGGGCGAGCAAAAGAGTTTTGACCGACTGTACCGCGATACGGATGTGACGACGTTGCCGACGCGGGCGACCGCCAAAGACTTCTCGGACCCGTTGCGGGACTGGCGGCGGGGGATCGATGCGGCGGTAAGGGCAGGCAAGAAGTAAGTCGGCGGGATCAGCAGGGGACGCACGAGGTCAAGCGCTGACGGACTTTACACGGTAAACGGTGTTCGTTAATGCCGATGCGGCGGAGGATTTTGCGTATTTTCCGTTGATCTGCTTGGCTTTTATTGCGGAGGGACAAGATGAAGGTCAGATTTTCGCCGCCGCATTTCAATTGCTCGATGATCTCGTCCAAGACCTCCGGGTACTCCGTGAATTCACGGGTGAGCAACCCGAATTCGGACCGACTCAACTCGATCCAGTACCGTTCGCCCAACATGTGCTCCACCCAGCGCGCCCGCAGGAAGCCGGGCCAGTGGATGTTTTCCCAGATGAGGAAGGCGTCCGGGCCGGCGTCGTACCCCAATCCTTCGCTGTGATACCACTTGAATTCAAGGGCTTGGCGCACAGACTCGTCGTCGAGGCTGAGCCGAGGGACGTTTTCACCGGGAAAATCGGTGGTCATCGTCAAACTCCCGCACAAAAAGTCATCGCAAAAATGGCACGCGCGCTCAGGCTGGATAAATGGAGTCTAAACACATTTCGCTGAATGTGCAAGCACTTCATGCTCATTTTTTCCTCACATCACCTTTATCGGCAATTCACATAGGCGCACTTTGGCCGATGTCAAATTCCCCGCACTTGCACCAGATTATCGAAGAACGTGGCCCCGCCCCCCATGTCCGTGACGGCCGTAGCGGTTGTCGCGTTGCAGTTCGGGCCGCCGACGACCTTGCTCCACCAGACGCCGAAGGTGACGACGACGCCGGGGCGGACCGTTTCACCCACGCGGGCCGTCGCCTCGAAACGGCCGCGGTCATTGAACACTTCCACCCGTTGCCCGTCCGCGATCCCCCGGGCCGCCGCGTCGGCCGGGTGGAGTTGAAGCGTCGGTTCTTTCGCGGTGCGGCGCAGGGCGTCCACGTTCACAAACGTGGAATTCAGGAACGCCGGTTCGGGCGGGCAGACCATTTGAAGTGGGTGGCGGGCCGCGAGGTCCGGGCGTGTCTGCGGGTCTTCGTGCGGCGGGGTGTACGTCGGCAGCGGGTCGCGGCCCGCGGCTGCCTCGCGCTGGCTGTAGAACTCGCACTTCCCGGACGGCGTCCCGAAGTTCCCTTCCGCGAACGGCGCCCAATCACGCGGGACGTTCAACCGGGTCGGGCCGTTGGCCAGCAAGGAGTCCAGCGTGATGCCGTCAAAGGCGTTCGCCGCCGGGTAGCCGTTCGGGCCGCCCACGGGTGACAAAGCTTCGCGGGCCAGTTGTTCGTCGCTGACTTGGAAGATGTCCGGCTCGAAACCCATCGCGTCAGCCAATAGGCGGAAGACTTCGGTGTTCCGTTTCGCTTCTCCGAGCGGTTCGATGGCTTGCTGGTTGGCCTGCACATAGAAGTGTCCGTAAGCGCTGTGCAGGTCGAACTGTTCCAGTTGCGAAGTCGCGGGGAGGACAATGTCCGCGTAGTCCGCGGTGTCGGTCGGGAACTGCTCGTGGACGACGGTGAACAGGTCTTCGCGCTCCAGCCCGCGGATCACCTTCGACTGCGACGGCGCCACCGCCGCGGGGTTGGAGTTGTACACGAACAGCGCTTGCACCGGCGGGCCGGGGAGTTCGCCGTTCAGGGCCTCGGCGAGTTGCACCATGTTGACGGTGCGCGTGCCGCGGGGGATCAGGTCCGGCCGTTCGAGGGCGGCCCCATTCCACGGGTGGAGTTTGCTCGTACTCAACATCGCCCCGCCGCCGGGGTGCCGCCACGCCCCGATGAGCGCCGGCAGGCAGACGACCGTGCGGACGGCCATGCCGCCGCCGCCGTGCCGCTGCATGCCGTAGTTCAATCGGATGAACGCCGGCCCGCCGCGCTCGCTCATCGCGCCCGCGTATTCGCGGGCCAGTTGTTCGATGTCGGCGCCGGGGACGCCCGTGATCTCGGCCACCCGCTCCGGAGGGTACATCAACACCCGCTCTTGCAACTCGGCCGTGCCGAGGCAGTGTTTCGCCAAATAGTCGCGGTCTTCCAAGCCGTCGCGGAAGAGGACGTGCATCATCCCAAGGGCGAGGGCCGCGTCGGTCCCCGGGCGCACGGGGATCCACCAGTCGCTCTTCTCGGCCGTCTTGCTGCGGTGCGGGTCGATGGTGACGATCTTCGCCCCGGCCTTGCGGGCGTGGTGCATCAACGCCCAGTGGTGCATGTTCGTGACCGACGTGTTCGACCCCCAATTGATGATGTACCGGGCCTTCACGGTCGCCTCGGGGTCAACCGTCGCCCGCGTGCCGAGGGTCACGTCGCACCCGGCGGCCCCGGCGGTGGCGCAGATCGTGCGGTCGAGCAGGCTGGCGCCCATGCGGTGAAAGAATCGCCGGTCCAAACTGGCGTACGCCAACTTCCCCATCGTGCCGGCGTAGCTATACGGCAGAATCGCTTGCGGCCCGTGCAGCCCGGCGGCGATGGCCTTGAAGCGGTCGGCAATCGTCTGAATCGCCGCGGCCCACGAGGTGCGCTCGAATTTTCCCTCGCCTTTTTTGCCGACCCGTCGCAGGGGGTGCAGCAGTCGGTCGCGGAGGTACACGCGGTCGAGGTAGTGGTTCACTTTTTGGCACAAGAAACCCTTGGTGAACGGGTGGTCCTTGTCCCCGCGCAGCGTGACGGCTTTGCCGTCTTGGACCGTGACGACCATGCCGCACGTGTCGGGACAATCGTGGGGGCACACGGCCCGGACAACCTTGAGTTCTGATTTCATGGGCTGACATCGACTCCGGGGGGCGGGATCCACATTCCACCGTTATACCGCAAGGAATCGCCCGCATCTCGCGCAGTTTTCTCTTGAGCGGGCGGCGCGGCCGGGTAGGATGATCTCGCTTTGACCGTTCACCTCAGGAGTTTGCATTCATGCGGAAAAGTCTCTCCCGTCTCGCGTTCGCCCTCGGGCTAGGGGCCGCCGTCGCGGTATCGTCCCTGCCGACCACGGCCAAGGACGTGGAAAAAATGGAAACGATGGGGACCATTGAGCGCGTGGACCCGGCGTTCGACGACCTCGTGCCCAAAAGCAGCAGCATCGAAGTACTGGTGTCGATGAAATTCGACTGGGCCGAAGGCCCGGTGTGGGACAAGGCCGGGGAGAAAGTGATCTTCTCCGACATCCCCAAGAACATGGCGTGGGAATACTCGAAGAAGGGGGGCCTCAAGGAGTTCTTGAAGCCCAGCGGCTACACCGGCAAAGCCGACTTCACCGGCAAGGAACCCGGCTCGAACGGATTGGCGTTCAACAAGGCCGGCGAACTCATCCTGTGCATGCACGGCGACCGCCGCGTGGCCAAGTGGAAGGACGGCAAGTTCGTGACGCTCGTGGACAAGTACGAGGGCAAGCGGCTCAACAGCCCGAACGATTTGGCCATCAAGTCCGACGGGTCGATCTACTTCACCGACCCGCCGTACGGCCTGCCGCTCATCATGAAAGACCCGGCCAAGGAACTCGACTTCCAAGGCGTCTACCGCTTGACCGCCGACGGTAAGCTGACGCTGCTCACGAAGGAAATGAGCCGGCCGAACGGCATCGCGTTCTCCCCCGACGAGAAGACGCTGTACGTCGCCAATTCGGACCCGGACAAGGCGAACTGGATGGCCTTCCCGGTAAAGGAAGACGGCACGCTCGGCGAGGGCAAGGAGTTCGCCGACAACTCCAAGGCCGTCAAGGACGGCAAGAAGGGGCTGCCGGACGGGCTGAAGACCGACACGAAGGGGAACGTCTGGGCGACCGGCGCCGGCGGCGTCTATGTATTCTCGCCGGCCGGGAAGCACCTCGGCACGCTGGCCACCGGCGTCCCGACGGCCAACGTGGGCTGGGGCGACGACGGCAGCACGCTGTACGTCACCGCCGACAAGAGCTTGGTCCGCGTCCGCACCAAGGCCAAGGGTTGGTAATCTCCGCCGGCATGCCCGGTCTGACCGTCAGGCCGGGTTCTCTTCTCTCCCGAGGTCGCCATGTCTCTTCTCAACCGCCGCTCGTTTCTGCTCTCATCGCTGGCCGTCCCGTTCGCCGGGCGCATCGTCTCGGCCGAGCAGCCGGCGGGCTTCCCCGGGTTAATCGTGCGTAATTCGGAGCCGCGGAACTTGGAGTTCCCCGTCTCGGCCCTTGACAAACATTACGTCCCCAACGAGCAGTTTTTCGTCCGCAGCCACTTCGCCGTCCCGGCCGTGGACGTGAAGGCGTGGAAACTCTCCGTCGGCGGGGCCGTCAACCAGCCGAAGGAGTTCACGTACGCCGACCTGTTGAAACTCCCCGCCAAGACGGTGCCGGCCACCCTGGAATGCGCCGGCAACGGTCGTGTGTTTCTGAACCCGGCCGTGCCGGGGTTGCAGTGGGGGCAGGGGGGCGTCGGCAACGCGGAGTGGACGGGCGTGCCGCTCTCGGCCATCTTGGAAGCGGCCGGGTTGAAGGACGCGGCCGTGGAAGTAATCCTCGAAGGGGCGGACAGCGGGGCAATCAACACGGACCCGAAGTCGCCGGGGCCAATCTCGTTCGCCCGCAGTCTGCCGCTGGACAAGGCGAAGCGGCCGGAAGTGTTGCTCGCCTACAAGATGAACGGCGAAGACCTACCCGCCGCCCACGGCTTCCCGCTTCGCGCCGTGGTCAGCGGGTGGTACGGCATGGCCTCCGTGAAGTGGCTGTCCAAGATCATCGTGACGGCCGAGCCGTTCAAGGGGTTCTTCCAAACGATGGACTACTCGTACTGGGTTCGCCAAGACGGCCAGCCGACTCTGCGGCCGGTCGCGGAGATGCAGCCGAAGGCCATCATCGCCCGCCCCGGACTGAACGAAGTGATCCCGGCCGGCAAGAAGGCCCGCGTATTCGGGGCGGCGTGGGCCGGCGAGAATGCCGTCGAGAGATTGGAAGTCAGTGTGGACGGCGGCAAAGTGTGGAGCGCCGCGACGTTGACGGACAAAGCCAAGCCGTTCGAGTGGGTGTTCTGGGAGTGGACGTGGGAAGACCCCGCCAAGGGGCCGCGGAACATTCTGGTGCGGGCGAAAGACACGAAGGGCCGCACGCAGCCGGCCACGAGGGACATCGACCGGCGGAGCACGCAGATCAATCACCTCGTGCCGTTTGCCGTCACGGTGAAGTGAATCACTCGCGCGTCGTTACGCAGCCGCGGAGTTTGCCGCCCGCGTCCACGATTCCTTGGTGGGCGAACTCGGTCTGCGGGGAGTCCCAGTCTTCTTCGCGGGTGACGAGGTAGACGCCGTCGCTGACGTGCATCCATTCCGTCATCGGGAACGTGCCCCACGCGGGGGCGTCCACGATGATCCAGTCGAACCGCGCCCGCAGTTGGTCGATCACGCCGCCGAGGCGGGCCGTCTCGTCCGTCCCGATTTCCACTTTGCCGGCCGGCATCAGGTGGACGCCGTCGATGGCCGTGCGGTTGAGCGCCAGCGTCAGAGGCGTCGCGCGGGCCAACACTTCGCGCAAACCGGGCTGGTGCGGCATGCCGAGCATCGTCGAGGAGGACTGCGGCCCGCGGACCAGTTCCACGATCAGGATGCGGCCTTCGCCGTCCCCGCTCCGGGTGATGGCCAGATTGATGAGCGTGGTGGCCGTCACCGTGCCGGGGACGCTGGGCGTAAAGCAGAGCACCGGGCAGCCGCCCTCGGGGAGTTGCCGCAGGATGCCGTCCACGAGGCCGCGGTATTGTCGGCTGACCGGGTGATTCGGCTGGTGGTAGGTGACGAACTTGGCCGGCAACTCACGCGGGGACACCGGCGCGGCGTGCGGCTCGCGGAGCAGTTGGAAGCCGACGTGGTGCGTCGTGAACTGCGGCAGGTCTTGGGGGACCATCAGGCGCGGGCCGAAAGAGGCCGTCGGCGCCGGTTGCCCGGTCGCGGCCTTCTTGTCCCCGACTTCCACGAACGGCACGGCGTTGTTGTCGGCCGGCAAGTCTTCCTCGGTCATCGGCACGAGACTGACCGGCGGCGCCTCGTCCGGATCCGGCTCCGGGCTTGGGAACGGCAACGCCCGGACGCTCTCCACGCCGGCCGCCTTCCGCAACCGCGTCCCCGACAGCGCTTCGTAGGTTCGTCCCATGGCCCCTCACACGCTCTTCCGAATTCCGAACTCGCGTCACCCAACCAAGTCCGACGGGCCGGCCCACGGCAAATCATTCGCCCCCGGCCGGCCCGATGTCGCCCCGTCGCCCGCGTCGTCGCCCCCGTACACATAGGTCGGCGGGCCGTTTTCAATCGGCAAGATCATCGGCGGGAACGGGATCGTCGGCCGGGCGTGGTGGCCTTCCGACCGCGGCTCCAACCTCGGCTTCGTCTGCTCGACCGAGATGACCTCGGCCATCGGCACCGTCACGGCTTCCTCGTCTTCCGGCGGCCGCGGGTCGCCGTCGCTCAACGGGTCCAACCCCAAGCGGGTGATGGCCTCGACCGCGGCCTCACTGTCCGCGTGGTCCAAGCCGTTCTCGGCCGCCAGACTGAACGCCAAGTGGGCCGCCTGGTTCAGCACGCGCGGGACGCCGTTGGCCGCGTGCGTGAGGATGTCCAGCACGTCCTCGCCGAACAGTCGGTCCGGCTTGCCGCCGGCCACGCGAACCTGATGCAACAGGTAATCCGCGGACTCGTCGAGCGACAACGGTTCCAGTTTCACGCGGATCGTCAGCCGTTGGCGGAAGGAGGCCATTCCCGCTCGCTCAATGGCCTTCTCGAAGTCCGGCATCGCGAAGAGCAACACTTGAACGGCCCGGCCGTCCTTCCCTTCCAAATTGCTCAACAGCCGCAGTTCTTCCAGAGCCTCCGGGTGCAGGTGCTGGGCTTCGTCCAAGACGATGAGCGTCTTGCCCCCTTCGCCGAAGAAGTCGAGGCACGATTCCGTGACGGCCAGCCGGGCGTCCTGTTCCCCCAAGCCCCGGTACGGCAGGTCAAGTTCAAAGAGAATCGCGTGCAGCAAGTCGCCGCGGGCCGCGAAGTGCGGGTTGGTGAGGAGGACGGGGCGGATGTCTTCGGAAAGCGTTTCCAGAAGCCGGCGGGCGACGAGGGTCTTGCCCATGCCGGCCTCGGCCGTCAGCAGGATCAGCCCCTCCTCGTCGTCGATGGCTTGGCGCAGGTCTTCCAACGCCCGCTCGTGGCCGGTCGCCGGGTAATAGGCGTCCGTGTCCGGCGTTGGCCGAAACGGCCGGCGGCGCAGCCCGAACTGGCGGTCGTACATGAGCGCGGCCCCGTTCCCTGCGATCGCGAGAACTCGAATCCCCCACACGGCTGTATCGGCCGCCGGCCGCCCGAGACTTGAACGCCGCTGTGACAAGCGGAGAAAACGCGAACTTGTCTGGGCCGGGCCGCGTCGAGAAAGTAGAATGAGCCGACTTGGAGGGATGGCAGAGTGGTTTAATGCACCGGTCTTGAAAACCGGAGATGGGCTTGCCCCATCCGTGGGTTCGAATCCCTCTCCCTCCGCTTGGAAACGAGAATCACGGAATCCAGAAATGACAAAAGCCCCCGGCGCGCCGAAACGCGCGGGAGGCTTGAATGATTGATATTCTCGGTCTGGTTAGTAGCGGTTGCCGCCGCCGTACCCGCCGCCGCCGCCGCCGCGGGGCTTGTCTTCTCGGGGCTTGGCCTCGTTCACGGTCAGCGCCCGGCCGCCGGACATTTGGCCGTTCAGCCCGGCGATGGCCGCCTCGGCCGCGCTGTCGTCGGACAACTCGACGAAGCCGAACCCCTTCGACCGGCCGGTGTCCCGGTCCATGATGATTTGGGCCGACTTCACTGCGCCGTACGCGCCGAACATCTCATTGAGATGGGTCTCGGTCACGTCGTACGACAGATTACCGACGTATAGCTTCTTACTCACGGCGTCTCGCATTTGGGCCTTCCGGCCCGGGGACAGACGGCGCGGCCGGAGTGGCCGGCGCCGATCAGGGGCAAACGACATATCCCGCGAATTGATGGGTCTTGAGGAGCAGTGAGGTGGCAACTCAAAGCAGCGTGCCAAGATCAATCGGGGCGCGATGGGTCATCGACTCCTGATGGGCGGGTGATCCCGCCACGGGTTTAGTATATGCGCCGTCGGGGATTGTGGGGAACTTGGTCAGTATTCCTCTCCCTCCGGTGATCGGAAAGCGAGTTTGACGGCCTGCTTCGCGTGCCGATCACGTCTCGGAGAACGGGCTGGTCGGAGAAAGGACCGCCCGTGCCGCGGCCCCCACTAAGGTGACGGTCTCGCTGCGCTGGACGACTTGGTCGTCTTGGTTGAGGATGGAAAGCTGCCAGACGACTTCCCCGCGCCGGCCGCGGCCCCGGGGTTCCTTGGCCAGGACCGTCGTGACGGTTCGGATGCGGTCGCCGGGGAAGATGGGCAGGAGGAACTCCCAGCGCCGGATTTCCAAGAAGGCGATCATCTTGACGCGGGAGACGGACAGCATGAGGCCGGCGGCGATGCCGACGCCGAGGAGGCCGTGGGCGACGGGGCGGCGGTACGGCGTCTTGCGGGCGTACTCCGGGTCCATGTGAATCGGGTTGCGGTCGCCCGTGAGGTCGCCGAACGCGGTCACGTCGTCTTGGGTGACCAGCCGGGCGGCCGACTCCCACGATTGGCCCAGTTCCAACTCATCGAACCCGAAGGTCGTTTCGTCCATTTTCTACGTCCTTCTAAGACCGCTGATCTTGAAGAGCGGGTCACGCTCCCCGGCGAGAGAATAACATCGAGGGCGGTTGGCGGGAAGAGGGGATTCTCTGACAGAACTCGTATCCGTTGTCCCCCGAATTGCGCATTCGGCGTAAAATCACAATTCCCGCCGACGGCGGAATTCTCACTCAGCTTGGATTCCGTGAACCAGCCTCTCCCGCCCATCAACTTGCCAGTCGTTCACCAACCGGCCACCGAGCCGACTCCGGGGTTCGTAAAAGTGTCCCTGTCCGCCTATCCGCACTTGGACCAGCGCGGGACCGATTGGCTGGCCCAAGAGGAGCCGTTGGAAATTTCGCTGGAGTTCAGCACGGCGGATGGCATCAGCCGCAAGCCACTGTCGATCACGATGCGGACGCCGGGCCATGACGTGGAACTGGCCGTCGGCTTCCTGAACGGCGAGGGGATCATCGCGTCGCGGGATCACGTCGCGGGCCATCACCTCGGGGCCAACAAGGTGTTGGTCAAACTGCACCCCGAGCATCACCCGGACCTCGCCCGATTGGACCGGCACTTTTACACGTCGTCCAGTTGCGGCGTCTGCGGCAAGGCGACGCTCGAAGCGATTAGCACCGTCCGCGACCAACCGCTGCCGCGAGATGGGTTCTCCGTGACGCCTGCCCAGTTGATCCGCTGGCCGGACGTGTTGCGGGCGGCCCAGCCCACCTTCGACCGCACGGGGGGCCTTCACGCGGCCGGCCTGTTCGACGCGGAAGGCCGACTGCACTTCGTGCGGGAAGACGTGGGCCGACACAACGCGGTGGACAAGGTGGTCGGGGCCGCCTGCCTCGCGGGACTTCTACCCCTGAGTCGGTCGGCGTTGCTCGTTAGCGGGCGGGCGAGTTTTGAATTGGTGCAGAAGGCCCTGATGGCGGGGGTTCCGCTGTTGGCGGCCGTCGGCGCGCCGTCCAGCTTGGCCGTCGAGCTGGCGAAGCGGTTCGACATGACGCTCGTCGGCTTCGTCCGCGGCGGGCGGTTCAACGTCTATCATGGTGATTGGCGACTCTCCGATCTTGGCGTCCCGAGCGAGCAACATGGCTGACCACCCCCCGACGACCGACGGCGTCCCCCCTGAAGAATTCACCGGGCTGAAACTCTCTTCGCCGAAAGTGACGGCGGCCGGGGCGACGGCCGTGCTCAAGTCGATGCAGCACGTGTGGGGCCTGGTCGGCGTGGTGAAGGGGACGCGCGCCCTCACGGTGCTAAACCAAAAAGGGGGGGTCGATTGCCCGAGCTGCGCGTGGCCGGACCCGGACGACCACCGCTCCTTCGCGGAGTTCTGCGAGAACGGGGCCAAGGCCATCGCGTGGGAGGCCGACCAACGGCGGTGCGGGCCGGACTTCTTCAAGCAGCACGCGATTGCCGACCTCACCGCCCAAAGCGATTACTGGCACGGTCAGCAAGGCCGGCTGACGGAGCCGATGGTTCTGCGCTCGGGGAATACGCACTATGAGCCGATTACGTGGGACGACGCCTTTGCCCTGATGGCCGGAGAACTCAACGCCCTCGCTTCGCCGAACGAGGCGGCGTTTTACACGTCGGGCCGTACGTCCAACGAGGCGGCTTTCCTCTACCAGCTTTTCGTGCGGGCCTACGGGACCAACAACTTGCCGGACTGCTCGAACATGTGCCATGAATCGAGCGGGTCGGCCCTCAACCCGACCGTCGGCATTGGCAAGGGGACGGTGAAACTGGACGACTTCGGCAAGTCGCAACTCGTCCTGATTCTCGGGCAGAACCCCGGCACCAACCACCCGCGGATGCTTTCGGCGCTGATGCAAGCGAAGGCGGCGGGGGCGAAGATTATTGCCGTCAACCCGCTGCCCGAGGCGGGGCTGCTGAACTTCCGCAACCCGCAGTTCGTGCGCGGCATGACCGGCTTCGGCACGGACTTGGCCGACCTCATGCTCCCCATTCGCATCAACGGCGACTCGGCGTTCCTGCAAGCCGTCATCAAGATTCTGTTCGAGACGGGCGCGATCGACCGTGCCTTCGTGGACGCCAAAACAGAAGGCGTTGAGGAACTCCGTCAAGCCGTCGCCGGCCTATCGTGGGATGTCGTTTTGGAGCAAACTGGGCTGACACGCGAGCAAATCGAGCAGGCCGCCAGTCTGATCGCCTCGTCGGAGCGCATCATCGCCTGCTGGGCGATGGGCCTGACGCAGCACAAGAACGCCGTCGGCACCATCCGCGACTTGTTGAACGTGATCCTCCTGCGCGGCAGCATCGGCAAGCCGGGGGCGGGGCTGTGCCCCGTGCGCGGGCATAGCAACGTACAAGGCGACCGCACGATGGGCATCTGGGAAAAGCCCCCGGCGTGGCTGCTGCAAAATATCGAGAAGGAGTTCGGGTTCACGCCGCCGACCCACCACGGCCACGACACCGTGGACGCCATCCGGGCCATGCACGCCGGGGCGGTGAAAGTCTTCATCGGCATGGGCGGCAACTTCCTCTCGGCCACGCCGGACACCGAGTTCACGGCCGCCGCGCTGCGGAAGTGTCGGCTCACCGTGCATGTGTCGATCAAATTGAACCGCGCCCACTTGGTGCCGGGACGGACCGCCCTCATTCTGCCGTGCTTGGGCCGGACGGAGGAAGACGCTCAAGCCGGCGGCCCGCAGTTCGTGACGACCGAGAACTCAATGGGCGTGGTGCAGTCGTCCCAAGGGAAAATGCGGCCGGCGTCCCCGCAGTTGCTGAGTGAAGTCGCCATCGTGGCCCGCTTGGCCAAGGCGACGCTGGGGGCCAAGTACAGCATCGACTGGGAAGGGCTGACCGCCAATTACGACCGCATCCGCGACGTGATCGCGCGGGTCGTGCCAGGCTTCGACAATTTCAACGAGCGCGTCCGGAAGCCCGGCGGGTTTTACTTGCCGAACGCCCCGCGCGACGGCGAGTTCAACACGCCGGGCGGCACGGCGAAACTGACGGTCAACCCGCTGTCGGACATCAAGCTCGAACCGGGCCAACTGCTGATGATGACCATCCGCACGCACGACCAGTTCAACACAACGATCTACGGGCTGGACGACCGCTACCGCGGCATCAAGAATGAACGCCGGGTGATCCTGATGAACGCCGCCGACATCGCCGAGCGCGGCCTGACGGGCGGGGACGTGGTGGACATCACCGGGCACTGGAAAGGGCAAAAGCGGGTCGCCCACAAGTTCATCGTGGTGGCATACCCCATCCCGACGAAGTGCGTCGCCACCTACTTCCCAGAAACGAACGTGCTGGTCCCCTTGGACAGCGTAGCTGACTTCAGCAACACGCCTACATCCAAATCCGTCATCGTGACAGTCGCCAAGCGGGCGGCGTGACCGTTTGAAAAGGCATTAACCACAAAGGCACGAAGGTCACACAAAGTTCCACAAAGAAGACCGGAGAAGAATTTCTTCTTTCGTTTTCTTTGTGAATCTTTGTGTGACCTTCGCGCCTTTGTGGTTAATGCCTTTCGTTATTTACTTCAATTCCACGTCCCAGTAGGCCGCGTCGAGGAAGTTCTGCCACGAGCGGTACTTCCGCTGGGACAGTTTCATGACGAGCAGCGGGCTGCGCTTCGGCTTCTCCGGCTTGCGGATCAGGGCCATGTTCGCCTGCTTCGGGGTGCGGCCCCCCTTGCGGACGTTGCAGTCCACGCACGCGCAGACGATGTTCTCCCACGTCGTGCCCCCGGCCTGGGACCGCGGCATGACGTGGTCGAGGCTGAGTTCCGAGGTCGGGAACTTCTTGCCGCAGTACTGGCACTGGTTGCCGTCGCGGGCGAAGATGTTGCGGCGGTTGAACTTCACCGACTGCTTCGGCACCCGGTCGTAGTCGAGCAGGCGGATCACCCGCGGGGCCTGCAGTTCAAACGTCGCCCCCCGGACCCAGTCGTCGTCGGCGCCGCGCTCAAAGTTCTTGGCCTTGAACTCGCTGACCTCCCGCCAGGTGGCGAAGTCGTACGTCATGTACTGGCCGTCTTCCAGGACGACGACTTCGGCGATGTCCTTGAAGAGCAGGCAGAAGGCCCGCTTGACGGTCACGACGTGGACGGCCATGAACAGCTTGTTCAGGACGAGCACGCTGGCCTCAAGCGGCGAGGGCTGGTGGGACACGGACATTTCTACAGCGCTCCTTTCTCCGGGACACCCGGACGGGGTTGCTGGCAACGACATGGCCTATTGGGGGGAGGTTCTCACGGAATTTATTTTAACCGAAGAAAACAGGTTCACGCAAGCGCCTACCCGCCCGAGTTCACGGAGTTTTCACGAAACAGCCAAGGCGGATAGACTTGTGAGCCGCGACGCGGAGGCTTTGCGGAGAGGAGCGC
>JAYUGD010000129.1:0-6863 GCA_043767785.1 Zavarzinella sp.
GCCCCCGGCCCCCACGGCGTGTCGTTCAGCCACGTCATCGCCGGGGCGGTCGCCATGAACAGGCCGCCGATGATGTAGCACCCGCCCCAGATGCACCCGCCCATCGTGAACCACGCCATGCCGCCGAGGACCATCGCCGCCCCGTACAGTTCCAAGTGGCCGTGGCCCATCGCCTCCATCACCCAGAACATGGCGACGAACGCCAGCAGGTAGCCGAGCCACGTCGCCCACAGTTGCCGCTCCAGCGGGTTCGACGGCAACAGGCCGTTGCCGAACCCGAAATACCGGAGCCAGACGGCCAGCGACACGAGCAGCGCGGTCCGCGGCGCCCAGAAGGCGACCGGCTCGGCGACGGCCGCCGTCAGCATCAGCGACGTGACGGCGTGCGTGGCGAAGATCAGCCCGCCCAGCCACATTAGGCCGGCGCCCCACGGCCGCAGCTTCGCGTCGTGTTGGCTGCGGTTGAGTTCGCGTTGCAGCCGCTCGAACAAGTTCACGCTTCGGGCGGTGATCGGCTCGCCGTCGAGGTGGCGGCGCAGGTCTTCCGCCAAATCGGCCGCGCTCGCGTACCGCGCGGCCGGATCTTTCTCCAGACACTTCAGGGCGATCTTTTCCAAATCTTGGTCCGCGGAGTGGTTCAACAGCCGGGCCGGCAGCGGCTCCTGCTCCAGCACTTGCCGCATCGTCTCCATCGGGGTGGCGGCCACGAACGGCGGCCGGCCGGTGAGGCACTCGTACAGGATGGCCCCGAGGGAGTACACGTCGGCCGTCGGCCCGACGTCTTTCGTGTCTCCCGCGGCCTGCTCCGGCGCCATGTAACTCGGCGTGCCGAGGATGGCGCCGGTCTGCGTCTGGCTGGTGTCGTGGGCGGTCTTGGCGATGCCGAAGTCCGTGACCTTGGGCCGGCCGTCCGCGGCCATCAGCACGTTGGCCGGCTTCAAGTCGCGGTGGATGATGCCGGCCCGGTGGGCGCTCTCCATCGCGTTCGCGAGTTCGCGGATCAGTTCGGCCGCCTCCCGGTTGCCCATTGGCCGGCCGCCGAGGCGGCGGGCGAGGTTGCCGTTCGGGCAGTATTCGAGCGTGAAGAACGGGGAGCCGTCCGCCTCCCCGACCTCGTACACCTGCACGATGTTCGCGTGTTGAAGTTGGCCGATGGCCTCGGCCTCGACGCGGAAGCGTTCCAGTTCCTGCGCCCCGCCGCGGCCGACGAGCATCTTCACGGCCACGATGCGGTTCAGGGACAGTTGCCGCGCGCGGTAGACGACGCCCATGCCGCCGCGGCCGAGTTCCTCCAGGATTTCGTACCCGGCGAAGCCGGCGGGAACCTCGCGGGGCATCGGCCCGCGGTCCGCGAATTCAAAGGCGACGGTGACTTCGGACATGGGGGCGCGGGGTTGGCGGGCGAGTGAACCGGGGCCGGCGTTATTGTACGGATGGCGGGCCGCCGCGTCGGCAGATAGACTGATCCCGTCCCCCGGCCCGCACGGCGACGTTGCCCATGACACCCACCCCCGACCGCCCGTGGCCGTTCCGCGCGGCCGTCGCGGGTTGGCTGGCCGCGGGCGCGCTGGGCGTGTGGCTCCTGCCGGACGTGGGCCGGGCCGGCGCCGTCGTTCTGTGCGGATTGTGGCTCGCCGGCCTCGGCATTTTCTTCCGGGACGTGATCGCCTCCCTGTTCGGCCCCGTGCTGGCCTACGATGCGATCCGCGTCGGAAGGAAGCGGCGCACGTTCATCGACCGCTGCCTGTACGCCAGCGCGATGGCGATTGTCCTCACGTGGATTTACTTGACGTGGTACGAGACCGCTTTCCGCTCCGGCCGGCGCGTCAACCCGGCGGATTTGGCTCGGCTCGCGGGGACGTTCTTCACGACTTACATGATGATTCAGTTCGTCCTCGTGTGCCTGCTCACGCCCGGGTCGGTGGCGAACAGCATCACGGACGAGAAGGAGCGCCGGACCCTTGAATTTCTGTTGGCCACCGACCTGCGCGACCGCGAAATTCTCTTCGGCAAGTTCGCCTCGCGCGTCGGGAGCATGCTGATCTTCCTGATGGCCGGCCTGCCGGTCCTGGCCGTGGTGCAGTTCTTCGGCGGCATCGACCCGGACCAAGTGGTCGCCGGGTTCGCCGCCACGTTCTTCACCGTCCTCAGTCTGTCGGCCGTGGCGATGGCCGCGTCCGTGTTGTCCCGCAAGTCGCGGGACGCCATCGCCCTGACTTACCTCATCGGCATCGCGTACGTGTGCCTCTCCGGCGTGCTGATGGGCCTCGGCTTGGCGGCCACGGCGGCGGGGGAGACGCTGGTGATCGGCAATTGGGTGATCGGGTGGGACGACGTCGCGTACCCGGTCGCGTGCGGCAACCCGTTCTTCATGGTCCCGTACTTGCTCGAACGCCGCGGCGGGGCGACGCCGGGGATGCTGCTGTCCGGCACGCTGCATTACTTGATGTTCCATTTAATCGTGTTCGCGACGTTTATCGCCTGGTCCGGCTGGCGACTGCGGCCCATCGCCTTGGCCCAGACCTTCGGCGGGCCGAAGCGGCGCGGCCGACTGTTCGGGCGGAAGACGCGGGCGGCGGCCCGGCGGCCGGACATGGGCGACTCGCCGGTGTTATGGAAGGAAGTCTTCATCGAGTCCGGCTTCCGCATGGGAGTCGTCGCCCGGCTGATCGTCGGCGTGCTGGTGCTCGCGTCGTTCGCCCCGGTGGGCGTCATGGCGTTCGACGCCTTCATTATGCGGCCGTCGAGAAGCCCCGACATCGGGTGGTGGACGGCGGCGCGGTGGGATTACTTCGGGGACAGCGTGAACGTGTACGTCCGCGTGCTGTCTCCCGTGGTGTCGTCGATGCTCTTCCTGGCGACCACCATCCGCGGGGCCGGGGTTGTGTTGACCGAGCGCGACCGGCACACGCTGGACGTGCTGCTCACCACGCCCTTGTCCGCGACCCGCATTTTGTGGGGCAAGTGGTGGGGCTGCCTGCTCGGCATGCGCTGGGCGTGGGCGTGGCTCGGGGGCATTTGGCTGCTCGGCCTGGCATGCGGCGGCGTGTCCCCGATCATGGTCCCGGCCTTGGCGATCAGCGCGGCCGTGTACGCCGCCGGCTTCGCGTGGATCGGCGTCTTCTGTTCCGTGGTGATGAAGAACTCGCTGCGGGCCACGGTCGCCGCCTTGGCGATCAGCCTCTTCGTCGGCGGCGGGTACTTCCTGGTCTTCGTCTTCTGCTGCATCCTGCCGCTCGCCACGGGCGGCGGCCGGGGCCAAGACTTCGACATCTTCGTGGACTTCCTCACCGGGTTCTGCCCGCCGGCGTGCCTGGCGTGGCTGCCGCTGCACAACTTCACTCCGCGGGAATTATCGCTGACGCACCGCGAAATTCCCTTCGCCCCGTTCTGGGTCTTGGGCCTAATCGTGTGGGGCGCTTTCGGGTGGGCGATGGCCCAGGCGTCGCTCACCCGCTTCCGGCAGCTTGCCAACCGGGGGCCGAAGACGCGGCGGGCCGCGCCGTTCGAGGAACCGGCGCGCGAGGAGGAGTGAGACGCCATCAAACCGCCGCCAGGCGGTCGTGTTGGAGTTCCGCCTTTAGGCGGTCTCGGACCTGACACCCGGAAGCGACCGGCGAACCGAGTCTTCGAGGGTTCGCCATTTGTGGGTGGCGACTGTTCGCCCAAGGGGTCGGACCGTCGAAGACTCGGTCCTCCGGTTTACTGCGGCGGGGTGGCCACAGACCGCTTAAAAGTGGGACTCCAACGGGACCGCCTAACGGCGGTTGAGAGGTTGACACGCGGCCCCGCCCCCCCGACACTGACTGATATGAAAGCCTATCTCGACCTGCTGCGGGAGATCCGCGACTCGGGCACGCGCAAGGCCCAACGGGCCGCCCTGCGGTCGGACGGGTCGCGGCCGGACGTGCTCAGCGTCTTCGGCCGGCAAATCCGCTTCAACTTGCAGGACGGCTTCCCCCTCGTCACCACCAAGCGCATGCCGTGGAACGCCGTGGTGCATGAGT
Source organism: Zavarzinella sp. (assembly GCA_043767785.1). Classification (GTDB taxonomy): domain Bacteria; phylum Planctomycetota; class Planctomycetia; order Gemmatales; family Gemmataceae; genus Zavarzinella. Next base: position 4,008 of record JAYUGD010000129.1, read on the forward strand.
TGTTGTGGTTCCTGTCCGGGTCCACGAACGTCGGCTACCTTCGCGATAACAAGGTGACGATCTGGGACGAATGGGCCGACGAGGCGGGGGACTTGGGGCCGGTCTACGGCAAGCACTGGCGCCGGTGGGAAGGCCCGCAGGGAACGGTAGACCAAGTGGCGAATGTGATCGCCGGCATCAAAAACGTGATCGCCGACCCGCACGCCTCCGAAGCCCGCCGCTTGATTATCACCGCGTGGAACCCGGCCGATATGCCGCCGGCCAAGGTGCCGACCGGCTGCCACACACTGGTGCAGTTCAACGTCACCGGCAACAAGTTGTCGTGTCAGCTCTACCAGCGCTCGGCCGACATGTTCCTCGGGGTGCCGTTCAACATCGCGTCTTACGCCCTGCTCACGCACATCATCGCCAAGCACACCGGGCTGGACGTGGGCGATTACGTCCACACGTTCGGGGACGCCCACATTTACGCAAACCACTTCGAGGCCGTGAACGAACAACTCAAACGTGAGCCGTACCCGTTGCCCACGCTGGAAATCATCGGGGACATCGCGGACATCGACGCGGTGCGGGCCGATCAGTTGAAGATCGTCGGCTACCAAGCGCACGCCCGGTTGCCGGGGGAAGTGGCCGTCTGATGGCGAAGAAAATCTCCCTGCTCGTCGCCGCCGCCAAGAACCTCGTCATCGGGGACGCCAACGGCATCCCGTGGCGCCTGCCCGCAGACCTGAAGCGGTTCCGCAAGCTGACGCTCGACAAGCCCATCGTCATGGGCCGGACGACGCACGAGCACATCGGCAAGCCGCTCGACCGCCGCCAAAACATCGTCCTGAGCCGCAACCCCGCGTACCGCCCGGAAGGCGTGGACGTGGCCGCCGGCATGGACGAGGCCATCGACAAAGCCGTCGGCGCCACGGAGGTCATGGTCATCGGCGGCGAGCAGGCGTACCGGGCCGCCTTCCCGCGGGCCACGCGCATCTACATGTCTTGGGTGATGGGAGAGTTCGCGGGGACGGCCTTCTTCCCGGCCATCGCCGAGTGGCCGTGCCCCCCCGGCGAGACGTGGGAAGTCACTCACCGTGAAAACGTCCCCGGCGACGCCGTCAACGAGTACGACCACCACTTCGTGATTTACGAGCGCGTGCCAAAACGATAGATTTGGTTCACCGACATACACACGGGAACCTCTCCATGAAATCTCTCCTGTTGACTCTCCTCGCCCTCCTGTCCGCCGCCGCCCTCACTTCGGCCGCCGACCCCGTCAAACACCGGGTCATGTTCTTCGAGTACGGCAAAGGGCCGAACCGGCTGGCGGAACTGGACGCGGACGGCAAACTGGTTTGGGAGCACAAGCCGCCAAGTATCGCGGTCCTGTTTGAAGTGTTGCCAACGGGCAACATCCTGTACGCCTTCGGCGGCAAGCCGACCGGCGTGCGGGAAGTGAATCGCAAGGGCGAGGAAGTGTGGAAGTACGAGAGCAAGTGCCCGCAAGTCCTCGGGTGTACCCGAATGGCCAACGGCAACACGCTGGTCGCGGAACAGGGGCCGTGCCAGGCCGTGGAGGTGAATCCCAAGGGTGAGGTGGTGCAAATCACGCCGCTAACCACGAGCGAGAAGGGGTATCACTTGCACGTCCGCAACATCCACAAGTTGGAGAACGGCAACATCCTCGCGGCGCACGAGGGCGAGGGGGCCGTCCGCGAAGTGGACGTGAAGGGCAAGGTCGTGTGGGAGATGACCGGCCTCGAAAACGCCGGCGACGCCCAGCGGTTGGCCAACGGGAACACGCTGATTTCCTGCGGCACGCAGAAGCGCGTGATCGAAGTCAGCCCGGAGAAGAAGATCGTTTGGGAGTTCGGCGCCAAGGACGCGCCCGAGTTAAACATCACGTGGGTGTCCAGCATCCAACCACTGGCGAACGGCAACGTGATCGTCGGCAACTTCCTCCGCAATCAGGAAGGCAAGGGCGCCCACGTCTTCGAGGTGACGCGCGACAAGAAGGTGGTCTGGAAGTGGGCCGACCACGACATGGTCAAGTCGCTCACCACGGTCCGCGTGTTAGACTGACGCGGCCAAGAGGTCGGCGAACTGGAACCCGTCACGGAGCACAGTTTCGCCGACCCGCACGGGGATCGGCCGGGAGAACATTGGCCCGGCGTGGCAGAACGTGTGGAACTCGCCGCACTCCCCGCACGGGTCCACGCCCGGCGGCAAGTCGGCCAACAGTTGGGCGTCGAACTCCCGCCCGGCGAACGCCGGCGACAATTGTTTGGGGTCCACGCACGTCAGCGTGGCCCGCAAACCGCCGGCGATCATCGCGCGGGCGAGGGCCGGCGTCTCTTCCGGCGCGTCCCACACGGGGAACAGCGGCGCGAGGCCGGTCCCCGCCAGTTGCCGTTCGCGGTAGGCGCGGATGTCCGCGAGGAACAAGTCCCCGAAGGCGAACACGGTCACGCCGTCGGCACGGGCCGTCTCAACCACGCCGCGCATCAACGCTTCGTAATTCTCATTGGAACACGGCCACGGCAACGGCACGGGCCACAGCGGCAGCCCCGCCGCGGCGGCCTGTCCCCGCACCAACTCCTCCCGGACACCGTGCATCGCCACCCGCCCGAACGCCGCGTTGAACGTCGTCACCAGGCCGACGACTTCCACGTTCCCGCGCCGGCGCAACAGGTGTAACGCCCACGCGGAGTCCTTGCCGGAACTCCACGACAACAGGGCCTTGGGCTTCATGAGTGGCGTTCTCGGGGGGAGGCCGTCTTGTTAGCCGCGACGCGGAGTCTTCGGAGCGGAGCGCGTCCCGTGGCCGTTACCGCACACGAAAATTCTCCGGTGTGGCGGCAGTCGCGGGAC
>JAYUGD010000130.1:0-2419 GCA_043767785.1 Zavarzinella sp.
AATTAATATTCGCCGGGCATGATCTCATCGAGATGCCGTGGCTCAAAACGGTTTGATTCGTGCTATGCGTGTTATTCGTGGTTGAATCTTCTTTCGGGTGGAAGTCCGCGCTCCGCTCCGAAGCGTCGCGTCGCGGCTAAACGAGACATGCCGTACCATGAACGCCATGCTCCACCTCTTCCTCCTGATGGCGTCTCTCTTCGCCCCGGCCGACCCGGGCACGCGGGCGACGGGGTGGGTCCGCGCCGGGGACCGGGCCACGGGGACGGGCTTCGTCGTCGATGCCGAGCGGCGGCTGATGGTGACGGCCCGGCACGTCGTCGGGGACCGGACGACGGTCGAAGTCTTCTTCCGCGACCCGTCATTCCTCGACCATCACCGGGACGAGTACCTGCAACGGCGGGCCGAGCTTCGCGTATCAGGACGGTGCGTCACGGGCACGGTGATCGCCAAGGGGACGGCCGCGGATTTGGCGCTCGTGAAACTCGATTCACTCCCCGCGGATGTCCCGGCGATCCCGCTCGCGGCGGCTGGCCCAACAATGGGGGAGGCGTGTCATTGCGTCGGGCACCGGCTCGATGGCGCTTCGCTGTGGCAGCGCACGGACGGCGTGATTCGGCAATCCGGCACGATGCGGGAGGGCTATGCGTGGGCCGGCGTCAAGCTCGGCGTCGGCGTGTCAGCGCTTTACGCCCAACTCCCCATTGACGTCGGGGACAGCGGGGCGGCCGTCGTCAACCGGCGGGGGGAGGCCATCGGCCTCGTCTCCGCGATGGCCGGGCGCGCCCCGGCGGCGACCATCGTGATTTCGGCCGACGAGATTCGCACGCTCCTGGGGACGGTGCAGAAGGCCAAGCCCGCGGACGATGTTCCCCGCGTCGTGCGGGCGACGGTGTGGGTCCGGCCCGAGGCGACGGACGGGCGGTACGCCGGCGTCCTGTTCTCGTGGGACGACGGCATCATCCTCACCTCAGCCTCGGCCGTCGGCCGCGAAGAGCGGGTGACGGTGATTTACCCGAAGTTCCGCGACGGCAAACTCGTCACCGAAGAAGCCGAGTACGCCGACCGCTTGGGGCTGCACCTGTCTGGCCACTTGCAACCGGCGGCGGTGTTGTACGTGGACCGTGAGCGGGACATGGCGCTGCTGAAAGCGGCCTTCGTGCCGGAATCGTCCAAGCCGATTCACTTGGCGGGGTGGGACCCGAAGCCCGGCGAAAAGGTGTTGGCCGTCTCGCACCCCGTCGGCGTGGAGATGCACTGGCTGCTCTCGGCCGGCACGGTGCGCGGGGTCGGCAACGTCGTCTTGCACCCGGACCGCCCGGAGAAGGCCCCGGCCGTCGGCTGTTTCGCTTTGCAGTTGCCGCACCAGGGGAACTGCGCCGGCGGCCCGGTCGTGAACGCGGACGGCGACCTCATCAGCATTCTGGCTACCAAGGAAGGCCCGCGGCAGGAATTGGCGTACACGGTCAACGTCGAGGAGCACCGCAAGTTCATGGGCGGCGCCAACTCGCTGGTGCGGCCCGTCGCCGTCGAAGAATACTTGGAGATGGCCCGCAAGTATCGGCTGGTGAGCGCGGAGTTCGCCAACGCACCAATCAAGGCCGGGCTGGCCCGCGAGCCGCACGACATCCGGCTGCACGCCGAGCGGCTACTGGCCCTCGACTCGGACGAGGCCGTCCGCGCCGAGGTCGCCCAATTGCGGGACAAGCCCAAGACGGCCGCCGAATTCGCCGCCGTCGGCCCCGTCCATCAACGCCTCGGCGACACCGACAAGGCGAAGGCACTCTTCACGGAGGCGCTGAAGCTCGACCCTAAATGCCTGCCCGCCCTCACCGGCCGGGCGACGGAAGACGACCTGCGAAGCGCGACGCTGATCGACCCGGCGTTCCCGGATATCTACCGTGTGCGCGCCGCCAAGTTGCCGCGCACGACGGACGACGAACGTCAAGCGGTGATCGACGAACTGACCCGGTTCTTGGAACTCGAACCGTACAACCTCCCGGCGCGGGCCGACCGGGCCGGCCTGTGGGCGGCCCGCAAAGAGTTCAAGAAAGCCGAGGGGGACTTCCTGCGGCTCACGGACCTGTCCCCCGGCAACGCCGGCGCCTGGGTCCGGTTGGCCGAGGCCCGCCTGAGCCAAGGCAAACGCCCAACCGCCGCCGAGGCGCTGCGGGCCGCCGTGCGCGTGGATAATAAGGTTCGGCCCCGCGTGGTTGCGGTCATCGCCGCCCATGCGCGAGAGTTGTTGAAGGACGACCCCGCCGCCGCCGCCCGCGTGGCTGATTGGCTGCGACTGGCAATCAGCGGGTTGCCCGGCGTCAAAGACCACGACGTGACGGCGTGGTTGGAAGACCCGGAGATGTCGGACGCCGAGCGCGTGGCGAAGGTGGTGGAGCGGTTGGGCGGGGGGCGGAAGTGA
>JAYUGD010000131.1:0-6853 GCA_043767785.1 Zavarzinella sp.
GGGGGTGAGGTAAATGGCCGGCGCCCGCGCGAAAACCGCCCGATCCATCCGAACTCCGCTCTGGGTCAACCAACCCCCAACTTATTCCCTCGTCGCCGCCAGCGTCAGCCCTTGCAGTAGCCCCCATTCGTAGCTGTTCCACTTCGCCCTGCGAGCGCGGACGGTTTCGTCGTCGCGGGTCGAGGCCGTCAGGGCGGGGCGGAGGGATTGGAACGGCGGGAAGGTGCGGGCGTGGCTTTCCATCCGGTCCGGCATGTGACACTTCACGCAGGTGTCCAGAACCTTGGCCCGCCCGACGCCCACGTTCCGGCCCATGAACACGTGGTACTCGCGCTCGCGGTCCTCCGGCCCGAGGGGGGCGAGGCTCGGCTTGCCGGCCATCAACTCCTTGCGGCTCAATTTGAGTTCGTGGTCCCCCAGCCCCCGGATTTGCACCGACTCGACGATGGGCGACAGGGTGATGCGGCCGGCGGCGTCGAACAGCAACATCTGACGCACCAGCGCGAAATAGACGCCGCCCGCCGGCGGCTTGGCGTTGGCCCCGCGGGCCTGGAGGTCGGCGAGGTGTTTCAAGGTTTGCTCCCGGCCGTCCGGGCAGCGCAGGAAGACGAAGAAGGCGGATCGGCCGCCGAAGAATTCGGCGTGGGTGCGGGCGAGCGGCGCCTCGTTTTTGTTGCCCACCAAGACCCACGGCCCGTCGGCGGCCCACAGCCGGCCCGCGTCGAACCACTTGGGGAACTTCCCGGCCGCGACGGCCTCGGCGTAGTTGTCCGGCAGCGCCGTGATCTCGTCGGCGGTGAGCGCGAGCCGGGGCAGGACCGCCGCCAACCGCCGCGCCAGTTGCGTTCGCGTCTCCATCTTCTCCCGCACGGCCGCGACGCCCGCGGGCGGGGCCACCGCGTCGAACAGCGCCCAGAGGTCGCGCTGGAGCAACGCCCGCTTGCCGGGGTCGGCAATCAGCTTGTCGCCCCGCTTGGCGATGAACTCGTCCAGCACGGCCACGGCCCGGTCGGACCGCTCGTTCTTTTCCAAAAAGGGGCTGTGTTGCCAGAGCAACGGGTCGAGTTCCCCCGGGTCGTCCGCTTCAGGCCTGTCGAGCCGCACATAGATCGCCTCGTGCAGCCGGTTCCACAAGTGTTTGGGATCTGAGTCGTAAACAGTCACCCGCGGCGGGGTGAGCGGCGGGTCGGCCGCCCGCGTCTCCGGAATTGGGTGGAGGGACCACACGGCGAAGACGCTGAGCGCGGCCGAGTATGTGGCGAGCATGAGCCGGCGAGGGGATGCGGGCAAGGGATTTCCTCCGAGATGCGAAATCGCGCTGAACGACTTTGCGGCCCCGGTCAGCTTCAGCCGTTGGTTATGCTCTACTCCCGCCAACCGCCCGGATTCGAGAACGACTCGTAGCTGCAACCAGTCGAGTATTCAAAGCCCTTGCCAGTCTTCAATTCATATGCGCCGGATGCGAGCCCAAGCAACGACTCGAATTCCATATTTTTCGGCATCTTTGTGGGGTCCGTCAAAACAGTTTCGTAGAAGTCCCTCCCGTTCGCGACGACGACACACCTCGCATAGAGGAAGCCATCGGCGGACACGTAATCCGATTCCGGATCGTACGAATCCTCTCCGATGTTGCTTGCGTGTGCCTTGGTGTCCAGCTGGTAAAGCAGGTAAGAGAATCGCTCTTCAAAGCGGCATATCTCGGTCTTCGATTTGCCCGCGAGCGCCTTGATCGCCGGTGCCAGCACTTTCATGTCGTTTCCCTGATGCTGCCAATTGAGCAGTTCGATGATCGACCAGAACTCCTCCTCGCTCATCATCTTCTTGGGCTTCTGGGGCACTCGACGAAGGCGCTCACGCTCCTCTTGCTGTTTGCGCACCTCCGCTTCAAACGCCGGTCGGTCATTGAGCCATCGCCATTCAAGGAATGCTTCGTTGCCAGAGGAATCGCTCCACTTCCCTGCGAAAGCGTTGCACTCGATTGCGGCTTCACCCTTGGATGGCGGAAGATTTCCCAAGAACTCGAAGCTCGGCGGCGGGTTGCCGTCAAGCCAATGTCTGGCAGGTTCCCGCTCGTAAAAGAACCGGTTCTGTAAAACCGTTTTTCCGAGAAGCGGCTCGTCGATGGGCGGCCGCTCAACTCTGAGGTACTCGGACGTGCATACCAGCGACGACTTTCCCACTTTTCTTAAGACGCGGAGAACCTTGTACCGGCCGTCGGGCAACTTTGCCGCAAACACGTCTCCAGGTTTCACCGTCGTGGACATCGTAGGCATCCGGATTTTGGAGCATAACAGGTGGTGGACAGAATTTTTCTGCCTCAACCGGCCGGCCATCAGCGACTTGGCCGTACCAGCACAAACTGGCACGCTAACCGACGTGATGCCGCCTGTCAAAACCATTCCGGCCCCATTTCCACGGCGGCCCGGCCGTCACGCGACAAGCTCGTCGTTCTCCACAACGGCGCCGCCCGGGTCTTCAACCGCCGTCAGGCGGTCCCGTTGGAGTTCCGCCTTGAGGCGGTCTGTGACCGGCCCGCCGCGGTAGGCAGGAGGACCGAGTCTTCGACGGTCCGACCCCTTGGGCGAAGGACGATGACCGACGAGCCGCGGGGTTCATCCCCGCGGGAGTACTCCCGTCGGGATGAACCCGACGGCTCGTCGGCCGGGCGCGGAGCGCCCAGGCCATTGCCGAAAAAAACAGCCGCGCCGTTTTCTGGTGTCAACTCCGGGCGCCGGTGTTAAACTCACCCTTCGGACTTGAACCATCCACCGCTCGACCCACTGATCCAAAACTATGCCGAAGTCGAACCCTACCGTTGAATTGGCCGACCGCTTGGTGAGTGAACTCACCGCCTCCCGGACGGCCGGCGGGGACGCCTACCCCGTGCCGCTCGACCGCTTGACCGCCCGGCTCGACCCGCCGGCGGACGAGGCGGCGATCACCGACGCGCTCAAGAACAAGGCGTTCAAGTCGAAGGCGATCATTGCCGTGCCCGACTGGCTGGATTCGCCGGTCTTCTTGGCGGAAGACGCTTCGCTCGCGGCGAGTAGCCCGGCCCTGTTGGAAGCGCTGTTGAAGAAGGGGGACGGCAAGCATCTGCTGTTGAAGAAACTGGCCGCGCCGTTGGCGAAACCGCTTCAGGCCCCGTTCATCGCCCACCTCGCGGAGGCGGCGACGGCCGGCACGCTGCCGGCGTTCGCGGTGGCGGTCCCGAAGAAGGACACGTTCGCCCTGTGGCTCCGCGACCACGCCGACGCGGCGACGAAGTCGATTGCCGACGCGAAGGCGGCGAGGGACGCCGAGAAGGCCGCCAAGGTATCGGCGGCGAGCGAGAAGAAGGCCGCGGACAAAGAGGCGAAGGCCGCGGGAAAGGCGGCGAAGCAGGCCGAGGCCAAGGCCGCCAAGGACGCCGCCAAGGCCCAGAAACTAGCCGACAAGCAAGCTGCCAAGGATGGGGCGAAAGCCCAGAAGGACGCGGACAAGGCCGCCAAGAAGGCCGATGCTCAGGCCGACAAGGACAAAGTGAAGGCCGACAAGGCGGCCGCGAAAGCCGCGACGGCAGCCGAGGCGAAGGCCGCGAAGGACAAGGCCAAGGCCGAGCGAGCGGAAGCGGGCAAGGCGAAGCCGGCGGCCGATGCGGCGAAGTTGGTTGACGCCCTGAAGAATTGGGACCGGCCGGCCGGGGCGACGCCGTTGGTGACGCCGGAACAGTTGACGGCGGCGGCCGGATTGTCGCCGGAGGAGGCGAAGGCCGCGCTGAAGCACGCCGCGTTCGCGGCCGTCGCCGTGCAGGGGGCGCACGAGACGCTCGGGCCAATCGTCGTGCTGACGGCCGACCTCGCCGGGCTGGCGCTGACGCTGCTGCCGCACCTGATCGCCGACTGCCGGACGGCCGACGCCCACGCCTTCCCGGCCGCGAAGTTGGTGGCGAAGCTGTCCAAGCCGCTGCGGAATGAGGTCGCCGCCCAACTCGCCCAAGGCGAGTTCCCGGCCGGCCTCCCCGGCGGCATCGGCTACGTTGCCGCCGGCGACCGTCTGTTCTTCCGCGTCGAAGACGTGAAGTCCGCCCCGTCGTCACCGGCTCGGCCGACGCCCCCCGCGCCCGTGGTGGATTTCGCGGCCGCGTTCGACGCGGCGTTCACCCGGCTCGACCGCGACCACGGCTCGAACAACTTCGTGAGTCTCGTCGATCTGCGGGCCGCCCTGCCGGCCGTGCCGCGCGAGGCGTTCGACGCCGGCCTGCGGCAACTGCGCATGGACCGGCGGTTCACGCTCACGTCGGACGAGCGAATCGCCGGGCTGACGCCGGCGCAGCAGGCGGCGGCGATCCGCGAAGAGGGCGAGTTCCTGTTGCACGTCTCCCGAGGGCGCCCATGAGTTCGTCCGCCACCGTACCCAAACCCGCCACGGCGCCGGCCGCCGACGGCTTCCTGTCGGCCCTCGCGCGGCACAACCCGTTCGGCCACCACCGCGTGACGGCCGCCGGCGCCCCGCCGTTGGACGTGGACACCATCCACGACGCCGAGTTCCGCCAATTGACGGCCCTCGCCCGCCGGGCGCACGACGAGAACGAAGCCGTCGCGGCGGTCGTGTGGGGCGAGTCCGGGGCCGGCAAGAGCAACCTCTTGCAGCGGCTCGCCAAGCAGGCCGGCGACCTGAAGGCGGTCGTCGTCCCCGTCTTGGGACTCCACGCGGCCCCGGACCGCCTGCACCGGGCCGTCCTCAGCGCCGTCGTCAGCCGACTGACGGCCGGGGGCGCGGGGCCGTGGCCCGAGACGCCGCTGTACCACATGATGCGCGGCTTGGCGCTGGCGATGATGCCCCCCGGCAAGCCGTACCAATCCATGCCCGAGTTGAAGGCGCGGTACGACGAAGTTGCGGCCGGGATGACGGCGGACGCCGGGGGCGGGGCGGCCGCCACGGCGGCCCATGTGCTCTACCGCTTTTTCAAATCGGTCCTCGCCGTGGAATTCCGCCGGGTCGGCGCGGCGCCGGCCGCCGCCGCGGCCCGCTGGCTGCGCGGCGAGCCGTTGGACGCGGCCGAGACGGCCGCCATTCGCCTCCGCCCGGGCGAGGCCGCCGCCGCGCTCGACCCGGCCCAAAGCGCGGACGTGTTGGCCCTCCTCGCCCAACTCCTGCGGGCCGGCGGGGCGACGTTGATTCTCTGCTTTGACCAAATCCACACGCTGCCGCCGGCCCAAGTCCAAGCCGTCCTCCGGCTGTTGCACGACTTGAACGACCGCCTGCGGAACACGCTGCTGGCGCTGGCCGAAGTGAAGGCCGAGCTGGTGCATTTGCAGCAGTCGAACGTCGCCGGGCAGGCGACGTGGGACCGGCTGACGGCGAACAAAATCGAGATGCCCCGCATCACCCCGGCGCAGGCCCGGCACATTTTGCAGAAGCGGCTGCAGCCGTTCGTCGAGCCGTTCGAGGGCGTCGCCGCCGTCGGCCGGCACGTGAAACAGGATTCCCTGTTCCCGCTCGGCGACGCCTGGTTCGACGGCCGCTTCGGCGGGGCCGTGGACCTGCGCCCCCGGCGGGCCATCGACGCCGCCCGCGAACGGTGGGACGAGTTGCAACACGCCCTCGCCGCCGCCCCGGACCCGGCCGCGTGGCTCGCCGCGTGGCCGCCGCCAATCGTGGATGTGGTCATCAATAAGGGTGACGAGAAACAGCCGCCGCCCGTCATCAAGTCCGAAGAGGAATTGATCGACGCCTGCGTGGCCGAGGCGCTCGACGCCCGGCTGGCGAAACACCACGCGGACCCGAACGCCCTGCCGCCGAACGAAGACAACCTGCGCGGGCTGGTCAGAGCGCTGTTGACGGCGGCGGGAGTGGCCGTCGTGAAGCCCGCCGGCGAGTCGGCGTTTGACATGCTCACCCGCCCGGCCCGGCCGGGCGGCGACCCGTTGACCGCCGGGGTGGTGTTCATCGCCGGCGGCCACGCCGCGCGCGTGACGGCGGCCTTCCGCGCGATGCTCGCCGGCCGCGGGGGACTGGACCGCGTTTTCTTGGTCACCGACGGGCGAAGCCAATTGACGTTCGGCAAGTCCGGCGAGGCCAAGGGCCGGAAGTATTACGACGAACTCCGCGGCGTCGCCGGGTTCGAGCATGTGGACTTGCCCTTCCCCGACTACGCCGCGCTCGAAGCCTTCGACACGGTGGCCCGCCAAGCGGCCGACTTGGCGATCGACACGCCGGCCGGCCGCCGCCCCCTGACGCGGGCCGACGTGTTCGCCGCGTACCGCCGCCAAGGTCGCTTGGAAAGTCACCCGCTGCTCGGCCGCTTCTTGGGGGCTTCACCGCCGCCCGCGCCGGAAGCCGAGCCGATGGCCGTCACCGACGACGAAGTCCGGGCGTTCATCGCCGGCCGGCTGGGCATCACCATCGGGACCGACACGCGGGAACTGGCCACGATGTTCCTCGGCGAACTCCCCGCCGGCCGCCGCGCGGGACTCGACGTTCTCGCCTGCCAAGCCCGAATCGAAGCGGTCGCCCACGCGATGGCCGACGCCAAGGCCATCTCGATGCGGCCGGCCCAAGACGGCTTCTTCCTGCTGCCGCAGCAACGGCCGGCGGGGTGACTTCTCGTCTTGGCTCGCCAAGACAAACTCCGCCCCAGACTGGTGCCCCCAATGCCCCCTGTCCATTTCACCGTGACGCAGGTGTGCGTGGCCGCGACGTGCCCGCGCATCTTGTACTTCGACGCCGTCCACGCCAAGGCGAACCCGGCCGCCCGGCCGACGCGCGTCTGGCGCCAGGGCGACGACGGCCCCGCGGCCGGGGCGCTCTTCCACGCCGCCGTGGACGCCTTCCACCGCGACCACCGCCGGCTGTTCGCCGCGCCGGAACT
>JAYUGD010000132.1:0-2415 GCA_043767785.1 Zavarzinella sp.
AGGATATGGTTCTCAACTACTTCCCGATTTTATCCGGTTTGGGGCACGGCACGGTAGTTCCATTTCGGAAGGTGCTCGTCGAAGAGGATTTTCATGTTCGTTTTGAATCCCTCGGCATATTTGCGGCCGGTCTCGTAGACCTTCTCCAACAGGCCAACCGTCACCCGCAGCCCGGTGGTGGTTTTCGCCCGTCCGATGAATTGCCGGGCGATCTCCAGCGTATGGAAGATGACACCCCGGCAGGCTTCGGTGATGTGGGGAAACACCCGGTGTTCGATCGGATTATGTTTCGAGCAATACGGCGGATAGTGGGCCACCCGTAACTCGATGCCGATCCGGTCGGCCAGGCGTTGCAGATCTTCCTTGAACAGATAGTGCGTGGCGCTGTTGCTCCCGCCGCCGTCGCAGAGGATCAGCAATCGCTTCGCGTCGGGGTAGGCCACCCGGCCGTGGTCCCGCCACCACAGCGCGATGCTGTCGCCGCAAAGCTCTCCGGTGTCGTGCGAGGTGTTGAGGTGGACGAAGGCGTGGTTGTTGGCCAGGTCGAAGATGCCGTGCGGGATCAGTTTCCCCGTGCCGGCGCTCGGGAAGTCGTGGTCGACGGTCTCGACGGTCTGTTGCGTGAATGTCCGGCCGGCCCGGTGAAAATTGCCGAGCAGTTCCTTCTTTTTCGTGTCGACGCTGATCACCGGATCGCCCGCCGACTCGTACGCCCGCCGGATGTCGGCGATGTTCTCGAATTGGGCGTTGCGGTCGGGGTGATGGCCCATCGACTTCTTCTTCCGGGCCGTCCGGCGCCCCACCCGGAGTTGTCGCAACGCCCGCCGAATCGTCCGGCGACTGGCGGGCGTTCCCATGGCCATCAGCCGCCGCGACAGTTCCCGCAGGGACAGGTTGGTCCAAAACACGCCTTCCCGCATCGGATCGCCGGCCGTGAACTCGTGCAACAGTTGTCTCAGGTTGGCCTCCAGGGTCGGACGCGCTTCCGTCAGCGGTCGCCGTCCGCCCCTTTTTTTCGGACCCGGCCGTCGGCCGCATCCTCGGGTCCTTCCAAGTCTTGGAAACCCTGGCGGATCGTCTTGGGGTCGCACGCCAGCAACCGGGCGATGTACTCGACGCCGCCGTGTCCGAGTTTGGCCGCCTCGACGGCGGCATACCGCCGCCGATCCTTCTCGGACAGCCAACCCGACAACCGCTTCATCATCGTTTCGACATCCGCCGAATAACCTTCCATGATCTCCCCCGACTCCTTCACCACGCCGCTTCTACCCTATCTGACCGTCGACAATCCGGGAAGTAGTTGATGGCCATATCCTAAAAGACTCGCCCGATGACGCCCGGGAACACCACGCTGGAACAGGCCATTCAGGACTTCTTGAAGTCCCGGGCCGCCGACCCACAACTCACGCCCGAGGCGTTTTGCGACGCCTCCCCCCACGTGCTCGGCGGGCTGCTGCAAGTCTTGCAGGCCATCACGGCCAGTAATGATGGCGTGAACACCGTGACCCAACCGCCCGGCGGGTCTGCCTTGGCCGTAACCATCCCCCATAAGCTCGGCGTGTACGCCATCCAGCGCAAGCTCGGGGAAGGGGGCATGGGGGCCGTCTATTTGGCGATGGACACCCGGCTTGATCGGGAAGTGGCCATCAAGGTGATGCGGCCGGAGATCGTCTCGCAGCCGATGGCCCGCGCCCGCTTCTTGCGGGAAGCCAAGGCGATGGCGGCCGTCAAGCACGAGCACGTGGCGACGATCCACGCCGCGAACGAAGAAGCCGACGGCACCACGTGGTTGGCGATGGAACTCCTCGAAGGGGAGCCCCCGACACGGCCGTCAAACGGGGCGAGACGTTCGACGGGAAGACGGTCATGCGGCTCGGCCGCGAGATCGCCCTCGGCCTCCAGGCCGCCCATGCCAAAAAGCTGATCCACCGCGACATCAAGCCCGCCAATATCTGGTTGGAATCGCCCGAAGCGAAGGTGAAACTCCTCGACTTCGGCCTCGCGCCAAGAGGCCGCCGACGGGGAGCTTACCGGCAGCGGGGCGATGCTCGGCACGCCCAGTTACATGTCCCCGGAACAGGCCAATGGCGCGCCTGTCGATGGCCGCAGCGATCTCTTCTCGCTGGGCGTCCTGCTTTACCGCCTGACGACGGGCAAGCTCCCCTTCGCCGACGACTGCACCGTGATCGCGATGAAGTTCGTCCGCTCCAGGAAAAAGGCGGGGGAAGTGTCGGGCGAGTTCAAGGCCGTGACGGCCCAAGACATCGACGGGTGACGGGGGACGCCGACCCCGGGATTCAAAACCGACGAAGAGCGGAGTTCGGGAAGATGGAGCAGGTCGCTCGGGTTTCTTCGGTCCAACGGACCGCTTACCATAGCCCAGCCCGACAGGGCTGGGTCAACCACCCGCCAATG
>JAYUGD010000133.1:0-2414 GCA_043767785.1 Zavarzinella sp.
AGGCTTTGCGCAGCGGAGCGCGTCCCGAGATTGACACTGCGGGTCATATGCCGCCGCCCGGCGTGACGGTCGCGGAACGCGCTCCGCTGCGCAAAGCCTCCGCGTCGCGGCTAACAAAACAGCTGTAATGGAGTACGAGATCGTGAGCACGGACGTCTGAAATCGCGTCTTACCATGCGGTTCCCGATAATTCTCCTTGACATCCCTCCAATAAAACGCCAAGCTATTCAAACTAGCGTCCGATGGTCGCGCCCGACCGTATTGCCGGAAGTGGTTGATTCGCAGTCTGTTGCGCCGGGCATTGATATGCTGGCCAAATCGGCGGCCGGCCGTCAACGGGCGGGGCGAACTTTTTTCCGGCTAATTTTGGAACTCCGGCGCGGGACGGGCCGTCTGACTGGCAGAGGATCGAACCCGCCAAAATTGTGACGAGTGTCCCCGGCACGTCTCCGGCGACTCAAAAATCCGTAGCATAATCTCTTAAACACACCGCAAGGACAGAGGGCACAGACCATGTGGGGCATTACTGACCGTCGGCATTTTGGCAAACACGTCGCCGGGTTCGGGGCCATGGCCCTGTCCGCGGACAGCTTCATCAGCGCCTTGAAGGCCCAGACGCCGGTGCTGAAGAAGAAGAACAAGAGCCTGATCGTCATCCACTTCGGCGGCGGCTACCCGGCCATCGACTTCTGGGAAGACAAGACGCACGCCAACATGGGCGAGACGAAGGCCAAGGAAACCGCCGCCTCCGGTGTCCGCATCAACGAGCTGCTGCCGAAAATCGGCGCCCAGATGAAGAACGCGGCCGTCATCCGCACGCTGAAGTCCACCGAAGGGGACCACATGCGTGGCACCCGGGTGATGATGACCGGCCTGCCGATCAACGTCCTCGTCGAACAGCCGCACGTCGGCTCCAAGGTCGCCTGGTACTACCGCGAAAATGAAGGCGACCTGCCGGCCTTCATCACCGTCAACGGCGGCGGCGGCGTCGGCCCCGGGTTCCTCGGCCAGCGCTACGGCGCCCTGCCGATCGACCGCCCAGGCTCGCCCCCGCGCAACGCCACCCCGCCCATGGAAATCGGCGGCGTCAGCAAAGAAGGCACCGAGCGGATGGCCCGTCGCGGCGACTTGTTCGGCCGCCTCGAAGCCGGCTTCCAGAAGAGCACCGGCAGCGAACGCGACGCCGCCAAGGCCCACCAAGAAGTGTACGAGAAGGCCCTCAGCCTCGTCGTCTCCAAGAACAAGGAAGTCTTCGCCCTCGACAAGGAAATCGGCGGCGGGGCCTTGAAGCTCAAGACGGAATACGGCATGGGCGCCTTCGGCCAAGGCTGTCTGTTGGCCCGCAAGCTGACGGAAGCCGGCGCCGCGTGCGTCGAAGTGAACACCGGCGGCTGGGACATGCACAACGGGGTCCACGCCCTCCTCCGCACCCGCCTGCCGGAAATCGACGCCGGCGTCGGCACCCTGCTCAAGGACTTGGCCGACCGCGGCCGCCTGCAGGACACCGTGGTCGTCACCCTGTCCGAGTTCGGCCGGACCATCCGCCTGAACCCGAACGCCGGCCGCGACCACAACCCGGGCCTCTGGTCCGTGATGGTCGCCGGCGGCGGCATCCAAGGCGGCCAAGCCTACGGCAAGACCAGCGCCGACGCCACGAGCATCGAAGAAAACCCCGTGACCGTCGGCGACCTGTTCGCCACGATCTACGCGGCCCTCGGGTTCGAGAAGGACGCCCAGATCCGCGACAGCCTCGGCCGCCCCAGCCCGCTGGCCGGCGACAAGGCCAAGCCGATCGCCAAGCTGCTCAAGACCGCCGTGTAAGGGGCTTGCGACTCGCGAAGCTTCAAGAAGCGTCCCCCCCGGGGGGCGCTTTTTTTGTTGGCCTGGGGCGGCGCGGTCGCGGACAATGTCCGACATGAGCAAGCCCTATGTCGTCCTCGCCATCTGGCTGACCGTCGGCGTGTTCATCATGGCCGCCGGGCTGGGGGCGACGTTCGCCGCGGCCGAGGGCGTGCTGCCGATCCCGTGGGCGATGCCCGGCCTGCTCGCGGCCGCGGCCGGGTTCGTCGTGTTCATGGCCGGCATCTTTTGGTTCGCGTTCCGCGCGCCGACGCCCGCCGAACTGGCCGCCGTCCGCCCGGGCGGCGACTACCGCCAATTCCACCTCGCCCCGTTCGGCATGGCGTACTTCGTCGCCGGCCTGTTCCTCACGCCGGGCGTCTTGGGAATGATGCCGGCCGGCCCCGAGCAGACCGCCCTCTTTTGGGGCTGGCTGGCCGTGATGGTCTTCATTCCGGCCGTCCCCCGACTACGGGCAAAGTTGTTCGCGTGGCCGGCGCCCCCCGACGAGTGACCGTTTCGCCGCGCCGCGGCGAAACGGGGTTCACTTCTTGGCATCGCCGTGCGCGCAAAAT
>JAYUGD010000134.1:0-6833 GCA_043767785.1 Zavarzinella sp.
GAGTTTGGCAGTTTGGTCGGGTCGGTGGCGATCTTGTCCAGGAACTGCGTGAAGCTGTCCGACAGTTCCTTGGCCTCGGCCTCCTTGTTCTCCTTCTTCAGCCCGTCGATCTGACTGCGGATGGAGCCGACCAGTTGCTGCATGACGGCGATGTTGGCCTCGATGGACCCGCCGCCGCTCTGCAGCACGCCGAGCAGTTCGCTGGCCCGGTCCACCTTCTTGTCCTGCACGCTGGCCGTCATGGCCGCGATGATGAGGCTGCGCTGGGCCGACCGCAACCGCTCGGCGGCCGGGGAGGCGCCGGCCGCCGGCTCCTTCAGTTCCTTGGTCAGGGCGGTGATTTCGGTGTCGAGGACTTCGGCGACCTTGCCGAACTCCTTGGCCCGGACGAACTCGGCCGCCCGGGCGGTCACGGACCGATAGTAGTGGATGCGGGCCTCGGCGATCAGGTCGGCCCGCTGCCCGGGGTCGAGGGCCGAGAGCTTGACCGCGGACGCGGCGGCGGCCTTCGCCGTCGCTTCGCACTTCGCGTAGTCGCTCCCCATGTAGTACAGTTGGGCCAGCGTCGTCCGGGCCAACAGGTAGGCGGCCGCCCGCTGCGGGTCGGTCGCCGCGGCCGGCTCGGGCAGGGCTTCCAGTTGGCCGATGGTTTGCGTCCACTGGGCGGCCCGCGTGGTGATGTTCTTCTGTAAGTCGTCGCGGTACTTGGGGCCGCGCTCCGGGTTCACCATGTAGAACAGGGCGATGCCCTGCGCCCAGCGCACCTGGGAGACGTTCGGGTAGGCGGCGCTGACGCGGCTGAGGGCGGCCCACGCCCCCTCGTAGTTCTTCTCCTTGTTCAGGTGGAACGCGAGGGACTGCCGGACGCCGTCGGTCGGCGGCTCGTTCGGCCACGTCGTGTCGGCGAACTCCGCGAGGGCCTTGATGCGGGCCACGTCGGCGGCCAGGGCCTCGTCCGACTTGTTCACCGAGCCTTTAAGCTTCTCGTAGGCCGTGTTGTAGGAGTCCACGCCGATCTGGGCGGCGAGGGCGCCCTTGGTCATCTTCGGGTTGTTGCGGGCCACGCCCTCGCACAGCACGGCCGCCTCGACGGCCCGGTTCGCTTCCTTGAAGAACAGCGCCAGCAACAACTGGGCGTTCATCACATCGCGGGGGGAGTCCTTCGCCGTCACCATCGAGAGGCCGCGCTCCAAGTAGGTGATGGCCAAGTCCACGCGCCGCTGCGTTTCGGTCTTCGGCTTCGGCTTCTTGGGGTCGTCTTCGTCCTCGGCCATCTCCTCTTTGGGGGCTTCCTTGGCTTTGGGGGCTTCCTTCTTCGGAACCGGGTCTTTGCCCTTCGGGGGGTCCTTCGGCGTCTTGGGTTCTTCCAGACTGATGGGCGCCCCGCCGCCCGTCTCCGGCTTGTCCTTCAATTGCAGGATGCGGGCCTGCTGCACTTGGGCGGCCAAGTAGCCCTGTTCCAAGGTGCGGATGGCGGTGATCGGCGTGTCCTTGCCGGCCCCGGCCGCGTCCAAGAGGGCGACGATGTTGCGCAGCCGGTAGAGGGCGGCCCGGTCGCTGAACTCGTTGTCCGTCTCGGCCAGTTCCGCGTACACCCGGTTGGCGGCTTCCAGCAGCACGCGCGCCTCCGGCGTGATGCTGGTCGCCTGGCCGGTCTTCGGGTCGGTCTTCACGCCCGGCTTGGCCCGGTCCTGCTTGGCGAGGCCGAGGTACAGGAACCGCGCCCGCAGTCCTTCCCGGCTATTGCGGGCTTCCGGGTAGCGTTTGAGCCACTCGGTGGCGGCGTTCTCCACCCGTAATTTTTGGATAATGGGGTCTTTATTGTCGGAGCGGTCGAGGTGTTCGATCAGGAAGAATTGGGCCTGCCGGACGGCGTCGCCGGCCTCGCGGTTGGCCCGGTTGGCGACGACGAAGCCTTCCATCGCCTTGGTGGCCTTCGCCGGGTCGGTGATCTCGAAGTCGCACTGGAGTTGCCACACGGCCGCCAAGTACCCGGACTTCTCGTTGGAGTAGCGGTCCGCGAGTTTGCCGAACGCCTTCTGGGCCTTCTGGATTTCCTCGCTCTGCTTGGGGCCTTCCCCGTCCCCGATGAACGTCTTGGACTTCTCGTAGGTGAGGATGGCCGCGTCAAGCATGGCCTGCAACAGCGTGGCCGTCAGCTCGACGGCCAGCGGGTCTTTGGCGTCCATCGGCTTAATCCGGGCCTCCAAGGCGGTGATCGCCCCTTGGTAGCGGGCGATGGCCTTGTCGAACTCCGGGCGGACCTTGGAGAACTCGATGGCCCGCGCCTCCTTGTTCTCGATGCGCCGGCCCTTGCTCAACAGCCCCTTGGCGTTGACGGCGATGAGCTGGGCGATGCGGATGTTGGCCTCGGCCGTCTTCGGGTGGGCCGGGTTCGCCTTGATGAACGCCTCGAACTCCCCTTGGGCTTGAGCGGTGAGGGCCAAGCGCTTGCCGTCCTCGACTTCCTGCAAGGCTTGTTCGAGCCGAATGCCGGCCACGTCCAGCGGCAGGACCTTCAACTCCTCGGGGCTGAGGGCGCCCGGCTTGGCCTTGAGTTCCTCCAGCCGTTCGAGGGCGAGGTCGGCCATGCCGGCGTCCCGCAGGCCGCGGACCAGCTTGAGCGGGGAGTCCAGTTGGGCGAAGGAGGCCGAGGCCGACAGCAGGGGGATGGCGAACGCGAGGATGGCCCGACGCATGAAGAAGACTCCGGAGGCGCGGTCACGAGAGAGGACCCGACGGGGTTAATTTTTCCCCTTTGCCCGCCCCGCGGCAAGCAGAATCGGGCAAAATGGTCGGAATCGCTGATTAACCGACATGTGGGGCGGTCTAAATTCAGATGCGGCGGGCCGGGGATAAGTTCCCAGGGCCGGCCCACGGTTTTCCGCACGGCCCCCGCCCCCCAGCCCTCATCCCTATCCTGATGAACTGATAAGATGACGGTTCGCGGGCGACAACCGAGGTCTGCATGGCAGCGCCGACAACCGCCTACTTGGTGGCCAAGCACGAGGAAGGGTTCGGCGACGTTCACCCGCTCCAGCAGGGCGTCACCTACGGCGTCGGCCGGTCCCCCAAGAACCGCATTGTGCTGCCGGACGACCTGTGCAGCCGGGACCACGCGGAACTGTCCTACGCCGAGGGCGTCTGGTACTTGCGGGACTTGAACAGCCTAAACGGCACCAAGGTCGGCGGCAAGCCGGTGGTCGGGGACGCCGAACTCAAGCCGGGGCTGGAAGTCCAGTTCGGCCGCGGCAAGTACGTGTTCCTGTACGACCTCGACGACCTGCCCGGCGTGCCCCTGGCCGGCGCGAAGCCGATGACCGACGCCGTCAGTATCACGCGCCGGACCAACAAGACCAAGTATTTGCCGAGCGAACCCCCGCCCCGCAACACCGAGGACACGCTGACAGACGCCCCCAAGGAACGGGCCTTGGAGACGCTGTACCGCACGGCCCTGGACATGGCCAACGCGCAGGACAGCGTCGCCCTCGGCAACGCCGTGCTGGCCGGGTGCTTCAACGCCATGCCGGCCGAGCACGGGGCCGTGATGAGCGTCAAGGGCGGCCGGGACACGGACGTGCTGGCGTACCGCAGCCGGGACGGCAAAGTGCGGACATACCACAAGGCGTCCCAACTGGTGACGGCCAGCGTCCTGGATACGAAGGAGGCCGTGCTGGCCGAGAATGTGCAGTCCGACCCGCAGTTCCGCGGGCGGGACAGCATTCGCGAATTGCGCGTCGGCAGCCTGATCTGCGTCCCCGTCCTCGCCGAGGGGGCCGAGGTCTTGGGCCTGATCCACCTCTACAGCGGGCCGAACGGCCAATTCACGGACGACCACCTGGACTTCGCCGTCGCCATCGGCCGGCACATGGCCGGGGCGTGGCAGCAACTCCGCAAGCAGGACTTGCTCAGCGCCACCAACCGCGAATTGCGGGCGGCCCTCGGCTTGGAGAGCGAACTGGTCGGCGCCAGTTCCGGCCTCAAGAACGTCTCCTCGCAGATCAGCCGGGCGGCCCCGACCGCGGCGACCGTGTTAATCCGCGGCGAGAGCGGGTCCGGCAAGGAGCTGGTCGCCCGGGCGATCCACAATTCGAGCAACCGCAAGGCCGCCCCGTTCGTGACACTGAACTGCGCCGCCCTCACGGAGTCGCTGCTGGAGAGCGAGCTGTTCGGCCACGAGCGGGGGGCGTACACCGGGGCGACCGAGAAGATGATCGGCAAGTTCGAGGCGGCCGACCGCGGGACGATCTTCCTGGACGAGATCGGCGAGATGCCGCACTCGACGCAGTCGAAGTTCCTGCGCGTGCTGGAGGGCCACCCGTTCGAACGGCTCGGCGGTAACAACCAGATCAAGGTGGACGTGCGCGTCGTGGCCGCGACCAACCGCCCGCTCGAACTGGCCGTGAAGGAGGGGTCATTCCGCAAGGACTTGTTCTACCGCCTGCAAGTGGTGGAAATCCGCGTCCCCCCGCTGCGGGACCGCCTGGCCGACGTGCCCGTCCTCGCCGACCACTTCCTGAAGCGGTTCGCCCGCGAGACGGGCCGGCACATCAAGGACTTCACGCCCGAGGCGAAGCTGAAGCTGCAGAACTACGCCTGGCCGGGCAACGTCCGCGAGCTGCGCAACGTGATCGAGCGGGCCGTCGCCCTGCACGACAAGCCGACGCTGGACGCCCCGGACCTGTGGCTCACGTCCCTTGACCCGTCGAGTTCCGGCAGCCACGTCGCCCTGTTCAAGCCGCTGACGCTGGAAGAGATGGAAAAGCGCCACATCAAAGAGACGCTGAAGTACACCGACTGGAACAAGAGCCGCGCCGCCGAACTGCTGGAGATCGAGCGGTCCACGCTGGACCGCAAGATCAAGGGGTACGGCATCCGGAAGGAATAAGTCGGCGCATCTCGCGCCCACTTGCTCCCCCTCTCCGCCGCGGAGAGGGGCCGGGGAGTGAGGTTGCCTTTTTCCGCTGGCATGTCCGCTCCAAATATCCGAGAATCACCCAAGAAGAACTCGTCCCCGTCGTCGTTACCCTTCTCGGCCCGATCTCTCTTTGCGGTGGAACCCCCATGTGCCGCCTTCTTGCCGTCTTGCTGTTGGTTCCCGCGCTGGGCTTCGCCCAAGAGAAGCCGGGGACGAATTACGCCTTTCGGGTGTCGTGCGGGGAGAAGTACAACGAGGCCCAGTTGAAGCCGTTGCCGAAGTCGTTCCGGGACATGGACGACTACCGGACGGCCCTGCTGGCGACCGGGTTCGACGTGGGCAACGTCGTGTTCCTGCACGACCGAACGGACAAGCCGGAGCGGCTCCTGCCGGAGAAGGACAAGATCATGCGGCAGTTGAAACTGTTGCTGTTGGCGGTGGGGGAGCGGGACACCTTGGTCGTGGCGCTGAACGGGCACGGGCTGCACTTCAAGGGGGACAAGACGAGTTACTTCTGCCCACTGAACGCCAAGGTGGGCGACAAGGCGACGATGATCCCGATGGACGGCGACGGCGGCCTGTTTCCGCTGTTGAAGACGTGCAAGGCGAAGCGCAAACTGTTGATTGTCGGTGCGTGCCGGAACGACCCGGCCGCCGTGACGCAAGCGGCCGAGCAGATCGACTTGGACTTGCTGGACCCGGACGAGGTGCCGGAGGGGATCGTGGCCCTGTACTCGTGCAAGGCGGGGCAGAAGACGTACTTCGAGGAGAAGCAGGACCGCAGTTACTTCTTCGACCACTTGGTGCGGGCGTGGCAGGGGGAGTACCACCCCGGCGAGGACAAGGTGAGCTTGGAAGCCATCTTCGACACCGTGAAGGCCAAGACGAGCGCCGCGGTCCGCAACAAGTACGAGGAGGCCCAAGTGCCGGAAGTGCGGCGGGAGTATCAGGGGGAATGGCTGGTCAGCCGGAGCGGCGCACGGCCGAAGGTTGACCCGCGTCCAAAGGCCGAGCCGTCGCCGACACTGATCGTGGCGGGCGGCGACCCGAAGGCGGGTGAGGAGCGGGACTTCGAGATCGCCAAGGGCGTGACGATGCGGTTCTGCTGGGTGCCGGCGGGGAAGGCGACGCTGGGGTCGCCGGCGGGGGAGAAGGACCGCGCTGAATCCGAGGAGGAACACGAGTTTACGACGAAGGGATTGTGGCTGGGGAAGTATGAGGTGCAGCAGTCGGAGTGGGAAGGCGTGATGGGGGAGAACCCGAGCAAGTTCAGAGGGGCGACGCTGCCGGTGGAGATGGTGAGTTGGGAGGATTGCCAGAAGTTCATCGGGAAGTGCAAGATGAAGGGACTGAAGGTGAAGTTGCCGCACGAGGACGAGTGGGAGTATGCGTGCCGTGGGGGGAAGGGGAACAAGCAGGCGTTTTACTGGGGTGATGTGTTGAAGGGGGACAAGGCGAATCACAACGGAGAGTACGCGTATGGAACGGAGGCCAAAGGGGATTATAAATATAAAACAACGAAAGTGGGTAGTTACGAGAAGGTCGCCCCGCACCCGTGGGGACTGTGTGACATGAGTGGGAACGCCTACGAGTGGTGTGAAAATTTGTACACTACTGGAAACTCGGCCCGGGTGGTGCGGGGCGGGGGCTGGGGCAGCTACGCTTGGGGCTGCCGGTCGGCGCACCGTGACAGGTACGGCCCGACGGACCGCGACTACAGCTTCGGGTTCCGTCTTGCCTTAGTTCCCTAGTTTCCTTGGTCAGGGGTCGGGTCAAGCGAGAGAACACGGGGCGGCCCGTCGTCAAATTCGCGCTCGCCGCAAAGTCCACCTCACCCCCCGGCCCCCTATCCGCGGCGGAGAGGGGGGACCAAACCAAGATGACTTTCGCCCGCTTGCTCCCCCTCTCCGCTTCG
>JAYUGD010000135.1:0-2410 GCA_043767785.1 Zavarzinella sp.
ACTCCGAAGCGTCGCGTCGCGGCTAAACGGGTTTTGCATCGTGTCGTTCATCGTCTCCACCATCCGCGAGTTTACATGCCACCACGTTACCTCCCCGCCTTGCTGTTGCCGATCATCGGCTTGTCCGTTCTCTACTTCCTCAACGCCCCTCCCGCCCGCCAAGCGGAAGCCGCCCCCGCCCCGGCGCCCGCCGAGTGCCGGTGGGCCGACGGCCCCATCACGCTCGACGGCAAGGACGACGAGCCGGCGTGGAAGAATGCCCAGGTCATCGACAACTTCGGCCAAGCATGGGATCCCAAGGCCGGGCCGTTGCGCGGCAAGACCAAGGCGAAACTGCTGTGGGACCGCGAGTACATTTACTTCCACGCGGACATGGAAGACCAAGACCTGTTCGCGGACGTGACCAAGCACGACGGGGCCATTTGGGAGAACGACGCCTTCGAGCTGTTCTTCCGGCCGGGGCCGGACAAGCCGGGGTACTTCGAGTTTGAAGTCAACGCCGCGAACGCGGTGTTCGACGCCTTCTTCCCGAAGTGTGACATCCCGAACATCGTCAAGTTCATCGGCCACGGCGAGTTCAACGTCGAGACCAAAGTCGCCCTGCGCGGCACGCTCAACAAGCGGGACGACGTGGACAAGGGCTGGAGCGTCGAGGGCCGCATCCCGTGGGCCGACTTCGCGCGGGCCGGCGGCCGCCCGGAGCCGGGGGAACAGTGGCGGTTCAGCCTGATGCGCTGCAACTACGACAAGGGCCAGTCCGACGAGATGTCGGCCACCGCCCCCATCAAGGAAAAGAAGCTCTCCGCGTACTTCCACCAAATCGAAGACTACCCGGCCCTCACGTTCGTCGGCCCGGCCGGCAAGTCGGCGCCGTTCGGCATCGAGAGCCGCGTCCCCGTGACGAGTTCCAAAGTCGTCGGGTCGCCGGAGCCGCCGTTGCCGTACGTGGCGAAGCGGGTGTACCCGGACTATTCGCCGACGTACCCGATTCTGGCGAAGGCCATCCCCGGCACGGACCAGTTGATCGTCATCTCCGAGAACAAGCCGTGGGGCGTCACGGTGATTTCCCGGCTAAAAGACGACCCGGCCGCCAAGACCGCCGACATGGTGAAACTGCACGAGACGCCCGGCAGCGGCACGGTCTACGACGTGTGCTTCCACCCGAAGTTCGCCGAGAACCATTACCTCTACGTCGGCTGGAACGGCGAATTCAAGGAGGGGAAGCGCAAGAAGAAGGCGTGCCGCATCACGCGCTTCACCGTCAACATGGCGCCGGCGATCACGCTGGACGAGAAGTCGGCCGTCAACATTCTGGAATGGGAGTCGGACGGGCACAACGGGGCGGCCGTCTGTTTCGGGACCGACGGCATGATGTACGTCACCAGCGGCGACGGCACGTCCGACTCGGACACCGACGAGATGGGCCAAAGCACGGACACGATGATGAGCAAGCTCTTCCGCATCGACGTGGACCACCCGGCCCCCGGCAAGCTGTACGCGGTGCCGAAGGATAACCCGTATGTGGCCGACAAGCGGTTCCTCCCCGAAGTGTGGGCCTACGGCTTCCGCAACCCGTGGCGCATCACCTGCGACGAGAAGACCGGGCACATCTGGGTCGGCCAAAACGGCCAAGATCTTTGGGAGCAGGCGTACCTCGTGCAGAAGGGCGCCAACTACGGCTGGAGCGTCACCGAAGGCGGCAACGCCTTTTACCCGCACCGCAAGGCCGGGCCGACGCCGATCCTCAAGCCGACGATCGAACACCATCATGCCGAGTTCCGCTCGCTCACCGGCGGCGTCGTCCTGTACGGCAAACAGCTCCCCGAGCTGAACGGGGTTTATCTGTACGGCGACTATTCCACCGGCCGCATCTGGGGCATGAAGCACGACGGCACGAAGGTCGAATGGCACAAGGAACTAGCCAGTCCGCGCATCCAGATCACGTCGTTCGGCACGAACACGCGCGGCGAACTGATTATCTGCGACCACTCGCCGACCGGCGGGCTGTACACGCTGGCCAATGCCCCGAAAACCGACCCGACCGCCAATACGTTCCCCAGGAAGTTGAGCGAGAGCGGCCTGTTCGCCAGCGTCAAGGACCACCAAATGGTCCCCGGCGTGATCCCGTACTCGATCAACGCCCCGTTCTGGTCGGACGGCATGGTGAAGCAGCGCTACATCGCCCTGCCCGGCGCGGAACCCATCGAGTACAAGCCGACCGGGAGTTGGAGCTTCCCGGACAAGACGGTGATCGTGAAGAGCTTCGCCTTGGAGAAGGAAGAGGGCAACTCCGCCAGCCGCAAGTGGGTGGAGACGCGCTTCTTCACCCGGCAACAAGGCGAGTGGTTCGGCTACACCTACCGCTGGAACGCGGCCGGGACGGACGCCGACTTGGTCCCCGCCGCCGGGG
>JAYUGD010000136.1:0-2410 GCA_043767785.1 Zavarzinella sp.
CCGGAGGGGTCGCAGCGCGCTGCGACCCCTCCGGGGTCGAAAACGTTGTTGTCGGTATCGCTGTCCGGCGGTGTCGCTTCGCTCAACCGCCGGCTAATGGCTGCCACCCCTCCGGGGTGAAAACCAAAGGCCGCCTACCTCGCGGGCCGCAACTCCAATTGCGTGAACTCCGTCAGCGTCAATTCCTCTTCCCCGAGCAGCAACATCTTCGCCCCGATGCCGCGCATGCCGTGCGCGACTTCGCCGTAATCGGTCCCTAGGCCACAGCGGAGGTCTTCCGGGTCGTCCGTCCCCATCACGTAGTTGGTGGGGACGAAGCCGTTGACGGCCCGGCCGTCGGTCAGGGTCAGCGTCGCCGGACGGTACAACTGGTCCCGCAGGCACTCGACGGGGGCCAACCGCATTTTCCGCAGGTGGTCCCACGGCACGCGGATCGACTCGCCGTCCGCGAAGAACTCCAATTCGCCGACCAGCGAGTCGTCCGAGTCGCGGCACCCTTCAAACGCCCGGCCGTCGATGTGGCCTTCCAACACGGGCATGGCTTCCATCGCTTGATCCGCCAAGTCCGTGTCGGGGCGCCGGATCGCCGCGGCCAGTAGTTCGACGTGTTGGGGCGGGGCCATCAGATACGCGGCCGGCCCGCCCGCGTGCCGGGCCGCGTCGGCCCGCACGATTTCTCGCCAGCCGTCGAGGTATTCGCGGAACGCGGCATCCGGGTTGGGGAAGCGGTCCAACTCCTCCGACACTTCGGGGAACCGCCCGGCGAAGGCGAGCAATTCGCACAGCAGCAGCCGGGCCGAGGCGTCTTCCGGCCGTTTCCCGACGGCCGCCTTTTGTACCTTGATGGCCTCCGAAAGCCGGCCGTCGTCGAACAATTCTCTGGCCGTCATGCGGTGGTCCCGAAATTCCGATAGATGATCGTCGCCCGGTGGTTTATACTATCGGTGAAGTTGAATCCCGCCCCGGCCCACTTTCCGCGGATCGGACCACATGCTGAACGTCCTCGGCCCGGCCTCCCGGTTCTGCGACCGCGTTTCCCGCCGCAACTTCCTGCAAGTGGGGGCGTGGACTCTCGGCGGCCTGACGTTGCCCGGCCTGATGAAGGCCGAGGCGGCGGCCAAGACGCGCTCGCACAAGTCCATCATCGTCGTGTACCTCTCTGGCGGCCTCGCCCACCAGGACACCTTCGACTTGAAGCCGAACGCCCCGGCCGAAGTCCGCGGCGAGTTCAAGCCCATCGACACGAACGTGCCGGGCATCCAGATCGGCGAACTGCTGCCGAAGATGTCCCGGTGCATGGACAAGATGACGCTGGTGCGCTCCATCGTCGGCTTGGCGGACGAACACTCAAGCTGGCAGAACATGTGCGGCGTCGGGATGGACGCCGCCAAGCGGGAGCAGAAGCCGCACTTCGGCTGCGTGGTGTCGAAGATGCAAGGCCCGACGGACCCCATGGTGCCGCCGTTCGTGGACCTGTTCCCGACGATGCAGCACAAGCCGTACAACTCGCCGCACACCGGCAAACTCGGCCGCCCGGCCGCGGGCGTGAAGGTGGACGGGGACGAAGTCGCCGTGATGAAGAATCTGAGCGTCCCGGCAGACCAACTGCAAGACCGCAAGTCGTTGCTGGCCACGATGGACGCCGCCCGCCGGGCCGCCGACCAGAACGGCTCGAACGAAACGTTCCACAGCAAAGCGTTCGATGTGTTGACCTCCAGCAAACTGGTGGACGCCCTCGATGTGACGAAGGAGTCGGCCGCCGTGCGCGAGCGGTACGGCCGCGGCTCGACCAAGCACCTCGGCGACGGCGCGCCGATGTGGAATGACCAACTGCTGATGGCCCGCCGCTTGGCCGAGGCCGGCGCGCGGGTGGTCACGGTGGCCTACGGCTTCTGGGACACGCACGGCCAAAACTTCCGGCACTTGAAGCAGCACCTGCCCCTGTTCGACCAAGGCATCTCGGCCCTGATCGAAGACATCCACGCCCGCGGCCTGAGCGACGACGTGACGGTCCTGGTGTGGGGCGAATTCGGCCGCACGCCGAAGATCAACAAGGACGCCGGCCGCGACCACTGGGCCAGAGTGAACGGGGCCATCTTCGCCGGCGGCGGCATGAAGATGGGCCAAGTGATCGGCTCCACGGACAGCGTGGCCGGCGTCGCCAAGGACGAGCCCATCCCCTACCCGAACGTGCTGGCGACCGCCTACCACGCCTTGGGCATCAACCCGCACGACATGGTGTACGACATCGCCGGCCGGCCCAGCCCGATTTTGCCGAGCAGCACGCAGGTAATCTCGAAACTGGTGGGGTAAGGTAGCGATCTGCGGCGTTTTGTTAGCCGCGACGCGGAGGCTTTGCGCAGCGGAGCGCGTCCAACGACGGTCACTATCAGGCGAAGACTGCGGACAC
>JAYUGD010000137.1:0-6828 GCA_043767785.1 Zavarzinella sp.
AACGTACTCCTCACGCTCCGCGTGAGGACCGGCTTCCCGCCCGAGACGACCGCTTCCCGTGGGGGAAGCCGATCCTCACGCGGAGCGTGAGGAGTACAAGGGGCCGACCGATAAAGATCAATCGTGGCCGCGTGCGGTATATTTAGGGGCAGTCGGGGCCGGCCGCGAGCGCTCGGACGCTTCCAGATCTCGCCGCCGGTCGAGGTGCCGCTTGGCCACCTCGGGCCGGCCCAGCAGTTGGTCGCACTGGCTGTGGACGAGGTGAGCGTCCGGGTGGTCCGGGGCGGCGTCCAAGACCCGGTCGACGAGCGTGACCGCCAGCTCGGGGCGGCGGGCGTCCAGAGCCGCCCGGGCGCGGTCGAGCAGGAGGGCGATGTTGCCGGGGTCCGCGGCGAGCAGCTCGTCGAGGAGGCGGCCGGCCTCCTCGGGCCGGCCTAAGCCCCGCCACGCCGCTGCCAGCAGCGTCCCGACGCGCGGGTTGGCCGGATCCCGCCCGCGCAAGACTTCCAAGTGGGCCGCCGCCTCTTCCGGGTTGTCCTGCACGAGCAGCGCGGCGAGGTCCAGCCGGGCGGCGAAGTGGTCCGGGGCGACGGCCAGCGCGCCCCGGAAGTGCTCCTGCGCCGCCGAATGGCGCCGGGACACGCCCGCAAGCTTGCCCCGCCAGATCAGCCCCTGCGCGCGGTCGGCTGGCCGGTCGGCCCGTTCCTCCCACAGGGACACCGCCTGCTCCGCCCGTCGGAAGTCGGCCGCGCGAATTTCTCCCCGCCCGGCCATCTCGGCGAGGAACTGCTCGATCAAGACCCGCACGCCCCCCTCGATCAGCGCCTCGAGTGTCAACTGGCTCTCAGGGTCGGTCGGCCGGTCCCGGCAGGTGACCCACACGGCTTCCGCGTCGGACACGTCCCCCTGTTGCACCCGCGCCCGCGTCCGCTCCAGGGCGGCGAGGTCGCCGGGGCCGTTTTTCTGCTCGTACTCGCGGAGGCGTTCGGAGAAGTGGCCGTACTGTTCCCCGCGGCGGGCGACCTGGGCCGCGAGCGCCAGCGCGGGCAGGTGGCCGGGGTGTTTCGTTAGAAACGCGTCGAGCCGGCGGCCGGCCTCCGCGAAGTCCCGCCGGTCGGCGGCCGCCTGCGCGTCGCGCAAGTCGCTCTCGGCCCGCCGGTGGTTGGCGTACCAAAACGCCCCGAACGCCAGCGCGACTCCGATGATTGGGAAGGCCACCCGTTTCCAGGGGCGGGCCGCGGGGGGGCGGCCCCCCCCGGTTACGGCGGCCTTCGAATCACCTGACGGGCGCATCCGGGAACCTCACGGGCGTCTTACGTATTAGTGTACTCGTGCCGGGAGATCGCGTCAAATGGCGGCCACGGCCGCGCCTCGTCCGGGGTGTAACCATATTTTCTGGGTCACCGTGTCGTAGCGCACGCGGCCCCCGTGTGGTGGCCGCGCACCGGATGGCGCCGCGGCGTGGTACAATCACCTTCTCAGACCACCCCGCCAAGGCTCCCCGCGTGATTCGCATTCTCGGGTCCAACAAACAATACCGCGACGGCCTGACGCGCCGCGATTGGCTGACCGTCGGCGCGCTGGCGCCGATGGGGCTGACGCTGGCCGGGTACAACGCCGCGACGGCCGCCGGACCGGCGGCGACGACGGCCAGCGGGTTCGGGTCGGCGAAGCGGTGCATCCTCTTGCAGTTGTGGGGGTCGCCGAGTCAGATCGACACGTTTGACCCGAAGCCGGACGCCCCGAAGGAAGTGCGCGGCGAACTCGGGTCCATCCCGTCGGCAGTGCCCGGCGTCCGCGTCGGCGAAATCTTCCCGCGCATCGCCAAGATGCTCGACCGCGTGACGGTGCTGCGCTCCCTGACGCACAAGGACCCGATCCACGGGACGGCCTTCGCCACCACGGCCATCCCCTTCACGGACTTGGCCCTCGAAGGCCGCCACCGCGACAGCCGGCACTGGCCGTTCATCGGCTCGGTGGTCGATTACCTCGCGGAGAAGGCCGACCCGCGGCCGGCGGCGGTGCCGCGGAACTTCTGGCTGCCGTTCCCGTTCGGGTCGAAGCGCGGCCCGAGCCGGTCCGGCCCGTTCGGCGGCTTCCTCGGGCCGGCCTACGACGCCGTCGCCGCCGAGTTCCGGGCCAAGGGCCTCCGCGAAGTGAAGCGCGACTCCGGCGACCCCAGCCGGCCGACGGCAATGGTGGCTGACCCGTACCTCGGCATCCTGCCCACCGACCGCTTCGAGTCGGTGGCCCCGGCCGAGGGGATCACGGTTGATCGCTTGGGCGGCCGCGCGTCGCTGCTCGGCCAACTCGACGCCGCCCGCCGCCCGCTCGATTCCCAAGCCGACCGCCGGCCGTTCGACAAGCACCGGGCGTCGGCCTTCGCGGCGCTGACCACGGGCAAGCTGCGGGACGCCCTCGACGTGCAGCGCGAGTCGGCCAAGCTCCGCGACCGCTACGGCATGACCCTCTTCGGCCAGTCGTGCCTCGCCGCCCGCCGGATGCTGGAGGCCGGCGGCCAGTTCGTCACCGTCTGCTGGGACGAGTACGGCATCGTCAACAGCGGCTGGGACACGCACATCTACCAGAACCCCCGCCTGAAAGACGAACTCGGCCCCAGCCTCGACGCCGCCTTCACCGCCCTGCTGGAAGACCTCGACGCGCGGGGGATGCTTCAAGACACCGCCATCGTCGTCCAGAGCGAGCACGGCCGCACCCCGCGCATCCAAAACGTGGCCGGCGCCGGCCGCGACCACTGGTCCCGCGCCTACTCCGCCATGTTCGCCGGCGCCGGCTTCGCCCAGGGCCGCGTCATCGGCCGCACCGACAAAATCGGCGGCGACGTGACCGAAACCCCGTTCTCCCCGAAAGACGTAATCGCCACGCTGTTTCACTTGCTCGGCATCGACCCCCACTCCGAGATCCAAGACCGCTTGGGGAGGCCGTACCCGGTCGGAGGCGTGGGGCGCGTGCGGTCGGAGTTGCTGGGATGAGCAGACCAATGGTCATCAAGAAGTTATCCATGACCATTGGCGACTACGCCCCGTCCGCGTCTCCGTCGGTCGACCAACAACGTGATGCGTTACGGAAAGGCCTTGGCCGGGCTGTACCGTGGGCGATGCAAGGAAAACTCGCTGATGAGCCTCTCTTGGCGGCCTGTCTTCAGGATCAACGGTTTGATCGATCTGTTGACGAGTGTCGCGGGCCGTGGCTCTGGCAGTTGGTTCAAATAGCCGGAGCCATCGGCCGATTTCGGACACCCCTTCTGCACGGATTGTACGCCCTGTCTGACGAGGACGGCGCCGATCAATTGTGCGCACTCGCGTTCGAATACGCCAAGACGGGCGATCAGACATTCCGCGACCGCTTATACGAGATTGTGGAGCGGAAGCCGTTCGCCGACTCCGCATGGCTCGGAGAACGTGAAATCGTCGCGCTCGACGGCGAGCCTGCGTTCCTGTTCGCCGCCAGCGCCCGCGGTCGGCTACTCCCGGTTCGAGCGTGGGAATGGGGCGACGGGGCGCTGATCGGAAACGCGACGGAGCGCATCGGAGAAGAGCGCGTCACCCAATTGTTGGAACGCTCGGCTGACGACGCGGTCCACCGCTTTCTGACCGCTTGGCGGCGAGACCAGGAAGAAGAGGCCGGGCACGTGACGGAGCCGCCTTACGAAGAGCGCATGCGGGCCATATCCCCGAGCGAGATTATTTCGGCGGCCGAGACGTCAACAAGCAATCTTGGACTGTTCCGCGGTTGGGGGATGCGGGCCGACCCCGCCGACTTGGCGGCGGTTATGCATCGCCTCTGGGCCGCAAAGGAACCCGCGGTGATCGGCAACTTCCTGCGGGTCTTTTCCAATCGGGCGCTTCCCGAATTCGACGACCGCCTGATCGGGCTGTGCAGTCATGACGACAATGACGTGCGGCAACGGGCGTTCAGAGCGTTGGAAGCCAACACGCACCCGGCCATTCGCGCGTTCGCCCTCGCTCGCTTGGCCGCTGGCGATGGCTCCCACGAAGCTGTCGCCCTACTGCAGAAAAATTTCGAGCCGGGTGACGAACAACACATTTTGGACGCGCTGACGCAGCCGGCCGACGAGGACGATTTGCACTGGCTGCTGATGAACGTCCGCAAAGTACTGGAACAGAACCCGATTGCCGACGCCTCTCGCTTGGGCGTCATCGCCTACGCCCTAAACCCGTGCGGTGCCTGCCGGTTTCACGCCGCCAACGTAATGCGCGACCGGGGAGCCTTGCCAGATTGGGCGCGCGAAGAATGTCGGCACGACGCGGACGAGCGTTGCCGCAAACTGTTTGAACAGGGTGCGGAACAACCACCCGATAGTTCCAGTTAAATTTTCGGATGCCGTGCCCCCGGCGCTTCGCGGGCATCAAGACAATCAGCAAGTCACCGACAACCATTCGTTCGCGCGTGCTTCCCCGCTCAGTGTAAGCCGCGACGCGGAGGCTTTGCGGAGAGGAGCGCGTTCCGCGACGGTCGCCGAAGGCCGCGGATCGCCGCTCACGGGTGCCTATCGTTGAACGCGCTCCTCTCCGCAAAGCCTCCGCGTCGCGGCTTACCTTGCGAGCGGGAGCCGTGGCGTGCGGGCCTGCGCCCAACGGACGCATGGACCAGTTTCATTCGTCGTAGGTGGAAGGGGGCAAAAGGTCTTGGATGTTGATATTCCCGTGCCGCCGGTACGCCTTCTCCCGAATGTAGTCGGCCCGCACCCGCGCCCGGACGGCCGGGTCCACGGGGGCGCCCGTCTCCAAAAATGCTTGGACGGCCCTGCGGTCGGCCTCGCGGAGAAACGGGTCTTCCAACTCGTTGAGGCTGAGGGCGCCGGCGTCATTCATGTGTGACATTGTCTGATCAAAAAAACTGGGAAGCAAGATGAGTTCGTCGGCGGCGAACCGCATGAAGGGACATCGTCATTTCCGGGCGCCGGCGTTGACCCAATTCGCGCCGGTTTTATTGACCGAAGCGTCAGTGAGGGGGGCGGGCCAGAAGCGTGAGCGACTGGAGGAGCTTCCCGAGTAAAGGCGCCGCGAATCGAGTCTTCGAGATTCGCAACATGGGTGACGCCTCTCGCCCGGTGGGTCGGGCTTCGAAGACTCGCCCTCTGCCTCTTTACTCGGGAAGTTCCTCCAGTCGCTCACGCTTCTGGCTCGCCCCCCTCGCTGACGCTTCGGGGAATGAAACTTCGCTTGCGGGCCGCCTCAAAATGCTATAATGCCTCCAGCACGCCAGCCATCCCGCCAGAGCACTCATTACCATGCCACAACCCTTTTGCCCCGGCCCGGTCGCCCGTCGCGAGTTTTTGGCCGCCGGCATGTTGGGCCTCGGCGGGTTGACGCTGCCCGACCTGTTCCGGATGCGCGCCCACGCGGCCGGGGGCGGCAAGGCGTCGGACCCGGACACCAACATCATCTTCGTGTGGCTCCCCGGCGGGCCGCCGCACATCGACATGTACGACATGAAGCCGGACGCCTCGTCCGAAATCCGCGGGCCGTTCAACCCGATCCGCACCAAAGTCCCCGGCCTCGACGTGTGCGAACTGATGCCGCGGCACGCGGCCATCGCGGATAAGTTTTCCGTCGTCCGCTCCATCGCCCACAACTTCGCCGACCACGGCGGTGGGCACAAGCGCTTGATGACCGGCGTCGTCCCCGCGACGCCCGTGGACACCGTCAACGACGCCCCGGCGACGGCGGCCATCGTCGCCAAGTGCCGTGAGCACCTGAATCGCGGCATCCCCAACGTGGTGTCGATGAACCCCGGCGGCCGCGTCGGCGACACGTTCGCCCAGGGGGCCGCCTACCTCGGCATGGCCCACACGCCGTTCTACGTGCAGGGCGACCCGAGTGCGCCGCAGTTCAGCGTCCCCGGCCTTGCCCCCATCGCGTCCAGCACGGACGACCGCTTCAAGTTGCTCGCCAACCTGGACCGCATCGACCGCAAGATCGACGCCTCCGGGGCGATGGACACGCTCGACCAGTTCCAGCAGCGCGGCGTCGGCATGCTGACGACCGACAAGGCCAAACGGGCGTTCGACCTGTCGCAGGAGTCGGACGCGACGCGGAATCGCTACGGCCGCCACTGCTGGGGCCAGCGGGCCTTGATGGCCCGGCGCCTCGTCGAGGCGGGGGTCAGCTTCGTCACGCTCGTGATGGAGAATCCGTACCAGTCCGGCGTGCCGTCCCTGAAGCAGGGCACGTACAACTGGGACTCGCACGCGGTCAACTGCCACATTTGGGACGACCTGAAAGTCCGCCTGCCGATCTACGACCAAGCGGTGACGGCCCTCATCGAAGACGTGTACGCCCGCGGCTTGGACAAGAAGACCATGATCCTCGTGACCGGCGAGTTCGGCCGCACGCCGCGCATCGAAAGCTCCAAGGGGACACAGACGGGCGTGATGCACCCCGGCCGGGACCACTGGCCCTCGGCGATGTCGCTCATCATGGCCGGGGCCGGCATGAAGACGGGCCAAGTCGTCGGCTCGACCAACTCCAAGGGCGAACACCCCAAGGACCGCCCGCTGACGCCGGAAGACCTGTGGGCCACCGTCTACAAGCACCTCGGCATCGACTACAACGACACGTTCCCCGACCACCGCGGCCGCCCGATGGCGATCCTGCCCAGCGGGGCACCGATCGCGGAATTGCTGTAACAGGCGATGGCTTTTCATTCGCGCCGGCCGCGACGCGAAGACCGGGAATCGCGGTTTTGGTATTCAGCCCCAACGGGGCGCTCGGTCGTAGCCAGGCCCGGGAGGGCCTGGACCACGCGGGCCAAAAATGATTTCAAGCCCCAACGGGGCGGCCG
>JAYUGD010000138.1:0-6821 GCA_043767785.1 Zavarzinella sp.
TCGTTGAACGCGCTCCTCTCCGCAAAGCCTCCGCGTCGCGGCTTACAAATCGGGGCTGCTGTCTCGAAAAGACAGCTTTGTTCCGTCTACGGAACATACACGAATTCGTTCGAGTTCAACAGGGCCAAGCAGAAGTCCGCGAGGGCGGCGGCCGTCGCGGGGGAAACGCCGGGCGGCAGGTCATTCGGGACGGCCACCGGCAGGCGGGCGGCCAAGCGGTCTTCGAGCAACGCGGTCTGCTCCTTCAAAAACTCGGCGGCCAGTTTCGTCTCCGTCAGCGTAGGCGTTCGGCCCAAAGCCCGGCGATAAGCCTGCGTCACCGGGTCGGCCGGGTTGGCTTTCAACAAACTCGCGGCCATCTTTAGGCTCTGGTCGCGGGTGAACGGGCCGTTGACGAGGATTAACGCCTGCGGGGCGAACGTGGATCGGGGCCGGGCGGCGCACGGCGTCAGGCGGTCGGGTTGGTCGAAGGCTTCCAAGATGGGCAGTCGTACGTTTCGCTTGGCGAACAGGTACAGGGATCGTCGGGAATGCTGCCGTTCGTCGGGGGTCACGGCCCATAGGCCGTCCGGCTCGCCTTCGGTGAAGATGAGGTCGTACACCTCGGGTTCCAGTGGGATGCGGACGCTCGGGCCGCCGACTTGGCGATTCAACTCCCCGGCGGCGGCCAGTGTCGCGTCGCGGATTCCCTCGCCTTCCAAGCGGCGACGGTTCATCTTCCAGAGCAGTTTGTTCTCCGGATCGGCGGCTTGGGCAGGCGCGGAACTGGATTGTTGGTAGGCGTTGGAAAGCACCATCAGCCGGTGGATCGGCTTGAGTTTCCAGCCGTTGGCGACCAGTTCCGATGCCAGCCAATCGAGGAGTTCCGGGTGGGTGGGCGGTTCGCCGTGCAGGCCGAAGTCGTTGGGGGTGTTCACCAAGCCCCGGCCGAAATGCCCTTGCCAGAGGCGATTGACGATCACGCGGGCCGTGAGGGGATTCTTCGGGGACGTGACCCACTTGGCCAAGTCGAGCCGTTTCAGGCGTGGGGCGTCGACCTTGGCCGGGTGCTCGTCGATCACGCGGGGGAAAGCGGGCTGCACCACGCCGGCCTTCTTCTTCACTTCCCCTCGCTTGAGAATGTACGTGTCGGGGATTTTCTCGGCGTCGGCCATCGACCACGCGATTCCGGGCGGGGCGGGCATGCGGGCCTCCAAGCCATGCAGTTCGGCCCGCCATGCTTCTCGCTTGGCTTTGTCCTCCGGTGACAGGGCGGCGTAAACCTCGTCCCACGTCACTTTCAGCAAGGTATCCGCGTCCTTGGCCAGTTGCTTTTGCTCCGGCGTGCGGTCCTTGTCCGGCGTTTCCAGCGCCGTCCGAATCGCCGGTTCCAGACCGGCCCGCTTGGCCTCGCGGATTTTCTTCCGGTACGGCTCGTCCAGCGACCCAACCTTGGCCTTCAGCGGCGCCGACCGGAGGGTAATTTCCACGACGGCCTTTTGATACGCGGCCTTCTCCTCCTTATTGCTGGTGTCAACGTCCCGGAAATTGGCCCCGGCGAAAAAGGCTTCCAGCCGGTAGTAGTCGGCTTGGGACACCGGGTCGAATTTGTGGTCGTGGCAGCGGGCGCAACTCACGGTCAGCCCGAGCATCGCGGCGCCGACGCCTTGGACGATCTCCGTGAGGACTTCCTGCCGGGCGACTTCCGGGTCGATGTTCCCGCTGACCAAGTGGACCGGCCCGGCCCGGTGGAAGCCGGCCGCCACCAACAGGTCGAGCGATTCGCGGGGGTCTTGGCCGGCCGCCAGTTCGTCCCCGGCGAGTTGTTCCGTCAGGAAGGCGTCGTATGGCTTGTCCGCGTTGAAACTCTTCACCACATAATCACGGTATCGCCACGCATGGGGCCGGTCGCCGTCGGCCTCGTAGCCGTTGGACTCGGCGAACCGCGCCACGTCCAGCCAGTGCTGGGCCTGCCGTTCGCCGAAGTGGGGCGACGCCAAGAGGCGGTCCACGACTTTTTCGTAAGCGGCCGGGGAAGAATCGGCGAGAAAGGCGTCTTGGTCGTCCACCGTAGGGGGGAGGCCTGTCAAATCGAACGTGACCCGGCGAAGGAGCGACCACTTGTCGGCGGGCGTGGCCGGGACAATGCGGGCGGCCTCCAGTTTGTTCAACAGAAACGCATCAATCGGCGTCCGCACCCATGCGGCGTTCTTCACCGCCGGGGCGGGCGGCCGCGAGACCGGCCGGAAGGACCAATGCTGCCGGTCTGGCGGGGAAATGGGCTTCTCGGCCGGGGCCTGGGCGGGCGTTCTCAGGGCGGTGGCCAGTAGAAGCGGCAAAGTCAGAGCGTACCATCGCATCGGGAAGACCCTTCCGATCAGACGGGGGTGGTTGTCCGGGGGTGTAGAATGATGGTAAATCAGTGCCCCCACCCCGTGCAAGAGCCGATACTGCGTGGTCCGCAAGTATTGCGTGGTCCGTTGCCCGGAACGGGGGGCGAACCGTTTTCCGCTTTGGGGCGTCTAATCAACTGTCGCACCAAGAATTATCCGAAATTGTTGCCCCGGCCTGAAAAAGGTTGCCGGCGGCAACGAAAAAACGGTTCTATGTTCCCTCATGGCCGTCACCGGACGACTTTGGTTCAGATTGCCGACCCGACTGGGCCATGATCCTAGGGTGCCGTCCAGAAAGTCCACGGAAGCGGACTTTGCGCCCGCCGCAGGATGGAATTAATGAAGCACACTCCCGTGAACAACGCCTTCGCCAAACACCGGAACCTGTCCTCCGAGGCCCGCGCCGCCGGCGGGGGGGACTACGACAGCGCGGACGCGGCCCCGGCGGACGCGGACGAAGTCGAGTCGCCCTCCCGCGGCGCCGACGACGCGCTCGGCCTGTACCTGCGCCAGATGGGCGCGATCCCGCTCCTCAAGCGGCCGGCCGAGATCGAAGTGGCCCAGCGGCTGGAACGCGCCCGCGACCGCTTCCGGCTGGCCGTGTTCCGCTCATTCTACCTGCTGAACCGGGCGTACACCACGTTCGCCACCGTGCAGGCCGGGCAACTGGCGTTCGACCCGCAAGTGGATGTCGTCACGACGGCCAATCTGCGGCGAGACCAGATCCTCAAGCGCCTGCCGATCCACTTGCCGACCATCGAACGCATCTTGGGCGAAGAGCGCAAGGCCTTCTCGGCCGGCTTGGGCATTTCCAACGTCAAGGACCACCGCCTCTGGCGCAAAGCCCGGTGGCGCCGTCTCCGCAAGGCCGGCAAGCTCATCGCCGAACTGTCCCCCCGCACCGACAACTTGGAGCGGTGGGTGGACGACCTGACGTTGAAGGCCCGGGACGTCAATCGGCTCATCGTTGCCTTGCACTTGAAACCGACCCGCGACTTACGGCAACGGGCCGAGCGCAACGAGGCCTTCCGCACGGCGATCGAAGCCGCCGGGGCCGAGCCGGAAGAACTGAACGCCCTGCTGACGGTCATCCGCCGGCGGCGGGACGCCTACCAGAAGATGCGCAGCGAACTGGCCGTCGCCAACCTGCGGCTCGTGGTGTCCATTGCGAAGAAGTACCGCAACCGC
The DNA here is from genome assembly GCA_043767785.1 of Zavarzinella sp. GTDB lineage: Bacteria > Planctomycetota > Planctomycetia > Gemmatales > Gemmataceae > Zavarzinella. Next base: position 3,561 of record JAYUGD010000138.1, read on the forward strand.
GGCCTGCCGTTCGCCGACCTTATCCAAGAGGGGAACCGCGGGCTGCTGCGGGCGGTGGACAAGTACGAATACAAGATGCTGTTTAAGTTCGGCACCTACGCGACGTGGTGGATTCGCCAGAGCATCCAACGGGCCTTGGCCGACCTCGCCCGCACGGTGCGCGTGCCGTGCCACCAGATCGCCGTGTTGGGCATGACCGAGCGCGCCCGCCTGGAACTGTCCGGCGAACTGGGCCGCGAGCCGACGATGGACGAGCTGGCCAAAAAAGTGAACCTGCCGGTCGAGGAAGTCCGCTCGCTGCGGGCCGTCGGCAAGCACCCGGTCAGCCTGCACGAGCCGGTCGGCGGGGACGGCGAACGGGCCTTGGAAGACTTCCTCCGCGACCGCACGACGGTCACGCCCGGCGAAACCGTGGACGCTCACTTGTTACGCGAGCGGATCGGCGAAGTGCTGCGGTCACTCGCCCAGCGCGAGCGGGAAGTGATCGAACTCCGGTACGGCCTCAAGGACGGCCACCCGAAGACGCTCGACGAAGTCGCCCGCCTCTTCGGCATCACGCGGGAACGGATCCGCCAGATCGAAGCCCGCGGCATCCTGAAATTACGCCAACCGATGCGGAGCCAGCGGTTGGAACAGTTCACCGAAGGCGATTGATCTCAGCGAAGAATTTTTTAGCCACGGATCGAACACGGACGAAACACGGATAAAGGCAAAAAACCAAGATAATGATCCGCAGATGAAGACGGATGAAAACCGGATCGACACTGCCCAACCAGAATTCCTTCTGTTGAACGGTGTTAATCCGGTTTTCATCCGTCTTTGTTTCTCGACGTGTCTTTTGTCTTTATCCGTGTTTCGTCCGTGTTCGATCCGTGGCTAAAAATTCTTCTCTTACCGCCCGTCTTTCGCTTTCGCCGCCCCGTACACCCTCTGAAACTCTTCCTCGAACAGCTTGGCGACCGCCGGGTTGTGGATAATCACCACGTTTTCGTCGTTCGACTTGTCGGCCGACTCGCTGAAGTTGAACGACCCGGCCACGACCGTCTGCGTGTCCACGACGATGACCTTGTGGTGCATGTTGCGCGGGTTGGCGTCGAGGAACACCTGCACGGGGGCGCCGGCCGCCCGGAACTTTTCGTACTCCGTGCGCCCGCCCGCCGCCTGCGTCTTCTCGAATACCCCTTGGACTTCCGCGCCGGCTTTCGCCCGGGCCAGCATCGCCTTGCCAATGCCGTCGTGCGTGAAGCTGAACGCCAAGAAGTGGACCGATTGCGTGGCCTTGGCGGCCTCGGCCGCCACCTTGTCGGCGACGTGGTCGTGCGTGGAGAAGTAGTTCTCGACGACCGTGCCGTCGGCCAAGGTGACGCTCGGGTGCGGAATCTTGTGCCAGCGGGACGGCGCCCCGCCGAACTTGTGCAGGTCGAACATCCACGAGAACTTGGTCGCGTAGTTCTCCGCGAGGTCGCGGCTCTCGATGAAGAGCCCGTTGTTGTTGTTCCGGTAGGCGCAGTTCTCCGTGAAGTTCATGGAGCCGGTCCACACGGCCTTGTTGTCGAACACCATGAATTTGTCGTGCATCAGCGCCCCGTCCCGCTGGTCGTCGATGACGGGGACGCCGACGGCCTTCAACGCATGGATGCCGCTCTCTTGAAGGTAGTTCGTCTCAGTGACGACGCGGACGCGCACGCCGCGCTGCACGGCCCGCACCAGCGCGTCCGTGATGACGCGGTTGTCGAGTTCGAAGGCGGCCACGTCGAGTGATTCTTTCGTCTGGTCGATGTAGCCGACGCACGCGGCCGCGATCTCGGACTTCTCGGCCGGCAAGTCCGGCGTGGTGAAGTAGACGCGAATCGGCCCGGAAAGGGTGTCGGAGACCGCGGGGCCGGACTCGGCCGCCGGGCGGTGTTCGCGGAGCCAGTGCAGGCCGCTGATGACCCACTCGTACCCGCTGACCGGGGCGATGCCGGTGACGGCCAAGATCAGGCCGAATGCCCACTTCAATAGCCCGCGCTTACGCGGTGTAGAGGCGGCTTTGCGGGTTCTTCTCGCCAGGTCGATGTCCCTGAATGCTCGCGCCCCGAAAGCCCAGGGACGGCCGTCCCTGGGCTTTCGGGGGTGGTTACTTCTCGCCGTCAGTTGGCGTGAATTGACGCAACAGGCCCGTCAGCGTGTCTTCCGGGCGCTTGCTCAGCGTCCAAGCCAAGCCAAATTTCTTCGCGGTCGCGGCCGGGTCGTCCTTCGCCCGCCAAGCGGCCATCACTTCGCCGACAGCGTGGGCGTGGCGACAGGCCACTTCTAAGCGGCGGTTCGCCTCCGCCGGCGTGCGGGCCGACTTGGCCAACCCCTGGGCGTAGGCAATCAGCCAGCGGTTGACGGCTTCGGCCTCGGCTTCCGGCAAGTCGCCGGTCAGCCCTTCGTCGTCCAGAATGCGGTCAATCAGCGGGCCGGCGTCCATCCGTCACCTCGGGCGTCGCGCGTTACCGGCCGGGCATACCCCAACGGGTCCGGGCGGGCAACCCGAGTTTTACCCCTTAGCCGCAAGGTCGTTATGAAGACAGCGATTTTTTTTGAGGTCCGGGCGGAGGACGCTTGCATTCGGCGCGCGGCCTTGGTAGAACGATGCAAACTTCCTCGGCATTCTGGAGAATTGCACCCTTGACTTGTGCTTCGCAGGGTGTCAGGCGCCGTGAGAAGTCAGCATTCCATTCTCGGTCATCCGTGACCACTTTAAGGGGAGACGTCGCATGGAATTTTTTAGCAGTTGGCTGGGTATGGGCGTCATGGCCCTGTTGTTGGTGGGCTTGGTCGGCGTCCTGATTTATGTCCGCAAGAAGGGTTCCGACGAGTAACGTCGGTTTCGGCTTCAAATACCGTCAGGGGGTCGGGGGCTGTCTTTCGGGACCGCCCCCGGTCCCCTGCCGCACGTTCCGGCGCGGCGAATCCGGCGAATTGGCAATTCCCCTCCGGCCCCGTCTCTTGGCGGGCACCTGCGGCATGGCTCACAAGTGTCGGATCAATCTCCGCGGCATCATCGACCCCCTCTCCAAACGCCTGTAGAACGGGCCGGACGTATGCGTCTGTTCTGCACAAATCGTCGTCGCGATGCCATTTCCTGTGCCCTTGCGGGAAGGGCGACGGGTCTCGATTTGGTTTTTCACCCCGGAGGGGTGACAGTCATTAGCCCCGTGTCGCCGCTGCGGCGCACACGGGGGAACGGCGAAATGAGAAAAAGGCCCGACCCCGGAGGGGTCGCAGCGTCTT
>JAYUGD010000139.1:0-6815 GCA_043767785.1 Zavarzinella sp.
CTTGCTTGCGACTCATCCTTGGGTCTCCGAACGGTGGTTTTCCTGCAACCCCTTTTACCCAAATTCCCCGGACCGCACCAGAGAAGTTGGTTACACCCGACTATTAAAAAATAGCTGCTGACGGCATCATGTCCATTTCTCTCGACGACCCCTCCATCCCCGGCTGGTTCAACTTCTCTTCCGTCTACGACCGCATGGTGCAGCGGTCGGCCGACGGGGCGGCGTTCGTCGAGGTCGGGGCGTGGTTCGGGCGGTCCACGTCTTACCTCGCCAAGGCCATCCGGGCGTCTGAGAAGAAGATCGGCCTGCATGTCGTGGACACTTGGAAGGGGTCGCCCAATGAGGCGGCCCACCGGGAAGAGGTCGCCAAGCACGGCGGCGACTTGTTCCCCGCCTTCCGGGCGCACATGGCCCGCAACGGCGTCATGGACCTCATCACCCCGGTGCAAAAGCCGTCCGTCGACGCGGCCGGCGACTTCGCGGACGGCAGCCTCGACTTCGTATACATCGACGCGGCCCACGACCCGGTGTCCGTGTCGGCTGACATCCGGGCGTGGTGGCCGAAGGTCAAGCCGGGCGGGTTCCTCGGCGGGCACGACTACGGCAAGTTCCCCGGCGTCACCGGGGCCGTGGACGGCCTGTTCGGGCCGGTAACGGTCGTCGCCGAGGCCGACACGTGGCTCGTGGAGAAGACGGCCGACCGGCGCGGGCCGGCCACGGGCGTCGTCCTCGTGCCGGTCGGCGGGTCCGTCGAGCCGGGGTGCGAGGACGGCCTGAAGGCGCTGGAGCGGCGCGGGTGGGCCGTCTGGCGCGTCCGCGGGTACTCGGCCATCGACGCCGCCCGCAACCCGATGGCGACCGACGCCCTGGCCCAAGGGTTCGACGAACTCATGTGGGTCGATTCCGACGTGGTGTTCAGCCCGGACGACGTGGAACGATTGCGGTCCCACCAGTTGCCGTTCGTGTGCGGCATCTACCCGAAGAAGTCGCGCCGGGAGTTCGCGGCCGCGTTCCCGCCGGGGGCGCCGAGCGTGCAGTTCGGCCGCGGCGGCGGGCTGACGGAGATCCGCTACTGCGGCTTCGGGTTCAACCACACCCGCCGGGCCGTGTACGACGCCATTCAAGAAAAGCTCGCGCTCCCGGTGTGCAACCGCCGATTCGGCTCGCCCTTGGTGCCATACTTCGCCCCGCTGGTCGCCGCCGACGGCAGCGGCCCGTGGTATTTGGGCGAAGACTACGCCTTCTGCGAGCGCGCCCGGCTGGCCGGCGTGAAGGTGATGGCCGACACAACAATCCGTCTCTGGCACGTCGGCGGATACCGTTACGGATGGGAAGACGCCCGGGCCGACAAGGAGCGCTTCGGCGACTACACCTTCCACATGCCGGCGCCCGCCGGCCCGCCCGCATCCATTTCGTCCGCCGGCCAGTTCAAACAACGGTAAGCGGCCGCCGGGCCGATCTTTCTCTCACCGCCCACCCCGCGCCCCCTCCCAAGTGACGGGGAATGGGGTATGATACATTCACTGCCTGTTGACCCGATGGCCACCCGCACGCCGCCGGCGTCTTGATTCCCACCCCCGCCGCGTTCGGGTCGCCTCGCCCCGAATTGCTGTCATCGCCGTGTTCGCAAGACCGGAGATTCGCCATGCTCGAATTCACGCGCCCGCAAGCCCGCACCTGTGACGGCGTCTCGCGCCGCTCCTTTCTCAGCGTCGGCAGCTTGGCTGTCGGCGGCCTGACGCTCCCCGGCCTGTTGCGGATGCGGGCGGCCCAAGCCAAAGAAGCCCCGAGCCTGTCGCGGAAGAAGTCGGTCATCCTGATCTGGCAGGCGGGCGGGCCGGCCCACCAAGACATGTACGACTTGAAGCCGGACGCCCCGGCCGAAGTCCGCGGCGAGTTCAAGCCCATCGACACCAACGTGCCGGGCATCCGCATTAGCGAACACCTGCCGCACCAGGCCAAGATGTTCGACAAGTTGGCCGTCGTCCGCAGCGCGTACCACACGAACGCCGGGCACGGCATGGGGTCGCAGTGGATGCTCACCGGCTACCAGCCGACGATTGAAGTGGGCGACAACATTTACCCGGCGACCGGGTCCGTGGTCGCCAAGATGAACGGGGCCAACGAACCGGGGATGCCGGCCTACGTCAACTTGCCGCGGGCCATCGGCCTCGGCAAGGCGGCATACCTCGGGGCGTCGTACAACCCGTTCGCCCCGGAAGGGGATCCGAACTTGGAGAAGTTCGAGGTCCGCAACCTCAAGATGAACGCCCGCGTGGACGCCTCCCGCCTCGGCCGTCGCCAAGACTTGTTGAAAGACTTGGACACCATCCGCCGCGACATCGACGCCAAGGGGGACATCGTCGGCTTGGACACCTTCTACCGCAACGCGATGGAAATGGTGACCAGCCCGCACGCCAAGACCGCGTTCGACATTTCGCAAGAGTCGCTCAAGACCCGCGAACACTACGGCCGCAACGACCTCGGCCAAAGCTGCCTGCTCGCCCGCCGCTTGGTGGAAGCTGGCGTCTCTTACGTCACCGTGCAGGCCGGCGGCGGCTGGGACTCGCACGCGGACAACTTCAAGCAACTGAAGACGAAGCTCCTGCCGCAATTCGACCTCGCGGTCGCCGCCCTCGTGAACGACATCTACGACCGCGGCCTGCAAGACGACGTGCTGGTGATGGCCTTCGGCGAGTTCGGCCGGACGCCGAAGATCAACAAGGACGCCGGCCGCGACCACTGGCCCGGCGCCATGAGCATCCTCTACGCGGGCGGCGGCCTCAAAATGGGCCAGACCATCGGCACCACGAACGCCCTCGGCGAGTACCCGACCTCGAAGCCGTACACCCCCGGTTGCGTGCTGTCCACGATGTACCACGTGCTCGGCATCGACCACAAGCACGTCTTCATGGATCATGCCCAACGGCCGATGCCGATTTTGAGCGAGGGCGAGCCGATCAAGGAGTTGATCGGCTGAGAGAAGAATTTTTAGCCACGGATCGAACACGGATGAAACACGGATAAAGACAAAAGGCAGAAAGCAGTTCGAAAACCAAGACGGATGAAAACCGGAAATACACGGTTAAGCCAAGAAATGGCATCATCGCGGACCGTGTTAATCCGGTATTCATCCGTCTTCTGACTTGGTTTTGATCCGTGTTTTATCCGTGTTCGATCCGCGGCCAAAAATTCTTCTCCACACTGCTATGCGTCAACTCCTCCCCCTGCTGCTTCTCGCCGCCCCCGCGTTCGCCGACCTGCCCTCGCCGCGGTTTGACCGGGTCACGCCCAATGGGGCCGGGGTGGGTTCCACCGTCGCCGTCGAAATCCAAGGGCAAGACCTCGACGACTGCAAGCAACTGCTGTTCGACCAGCCGGGCCTCAAGGCCGAGTTCGTGAAGGACAAGGCGTTCAAGGTCACGGTGGCCGCGGACGTGCCGGCCGGAACCTATGACGTGTGGGCGGTCGGCAAGTATGGGGTGAGCAACCCGAAACTGTTTGCCGTCTCGCGGGGCTTCGTGGAAGTCACGGAGAAGGAGCCGAACGACGACCCGGCGACGGCCCAAGTGATCGCGGTCAACAGCGTCGTCAACGGCCAGTCGGACGGCAACAAGGAGGACGTGTACCGCTTCCCACTCAAGAAGGGGGAGCGCGTCACCGTCGACTGCCAGTCCGGCAAGCTCGAATCACTGATGGACGCCACGCTGACACTGTCTTCCAGCGACGGCAAGCAGCTCGCCTCCAACGGTGACTACAACGGCCGCGACCCGTTCCTCGACTATACCGCCACGGCCGACGGCGACTGCTTTGTGAGCGTGTACGACCTCTCCTTCCGCGGCGGGTTCAACTACCGGCTGACGGTGTCCACGAAGCCGCAAATTGAGAACGTCTTCCCGCGGGCCGTGCAGGCCGGCAAGACGACGCCGATCACCGTGTACGGCCGCAACCTCGGCGCCGGCTCCAAGCCGTCGGCGTGGGCGATTGACGATCAAAAACTGGACGAACGGCCCGACACCGTGACGGCCCCGGCCACGACCGGCTACGCCTTCCTCGACCACCCGACCGCTCACAGCGTCTTGCCGACGGCCGCGACCGCCACGCTGACCGGCTTCCAGTACCGGGCCGCGCTGGGCGACTTCACCGCCAACGGCGTCCCCATTCTGGTGACCAACGGCCCGGTGACGCTGGAGGCCGAGCCGAACGACGACCCGAAGAACCCGCAGAAGATCACGCTGCCGGCGACCGTCGCCGGCCGGTTCGACAAACTGCGGGACGCCGACTGGTACGAGTTCGAGCCGACCGAGGACGGCCAATACATCTTCAACGTGTACAGCGAGCGCATCGCCGGCCGGGCCGACCCGTACCTCGTCGTGATGGACGACAAGGACAACCGCGTGCAGGAGTTGGACGACTACGGCCACCGCGTGCTGGCGTTCGACGCCCACCTGCGCGACCCGTCCGGCCCGGTGAGTTTGTCGAAGAACCGCAAGTACCGCGTGCTGGTGCAAGACCGCTACCGCCGCGGCGGCGCCCGCTACCAATATGTGCTGACCGTCGCCAAGCCCGAGCCGGAGTTCTCCCCCGCCGTGATCCACGGCCAAAACCCCAACCCCGGCGGGTTGAACCTGCGCAAGGGCGGCACCGCCCACGTGGATGTCATCATCCACCACACGGACGCGGCCAACGCCCCGGTGACGATCACCGCCGCGGGCCTGCCCCAAGGCGTCCACGCCGCCCCGCTGTACATCCACACGGACACGCACGGCGTCATGGTCTTCTGGGCCGACGCCGACGCCCCGGACTTCACCGGCCCGATCAAACTGACGGCGACCAGCACGCGCCTAGGCCAAGAAATCAAGCGGGAGGTGCGCCCCTACTGCCGGGCCGACGCCACGCAAAACATCGCCTCCAGCCGCCCGATGCGCTCGCTGATGTTGGCCGTGCGCGAGACCAGCCCATTCCTGTTGACGCCCGAGAAGGAGAAGTTGGAAGTCGCCGCCGGCGCCAAGGTGACGCTGACGATGAAGCTCGACCGCAAGTGGCCCGACTTCAAGAGCCAAGTGACGCTAATCCCCCAAGGCTTCCCCGGCCCGATCAAGATGGGCAACGTCGTCATCCCCGAGGGCAAGAACGAAGGGACCGTCACGCTCGAAGTTCAAAACGGCGCCCGCCCCGGCAACTACACCGTCGTCATCACCGGCCAAGCCCAAGTCCCGTTCGTGAAAGAGTCGAACGACCCGAAGGCCAAGCCAAAGGGGGGGAACACGCTGGTATCGTCCCCGGCGAAGCCGCTTACGGTGACGGTGTTGGAAGCGCCGAAGAAGAAGTGACGACGGTACGCCCAAGTGAAAACCCGTTTAGCCGCGACGCGACGCTTCGGAGTGGAGCGCGGGCCTCCAACAATCAAAACCGAACCACAAAGACACAAAGATCACACGAAGATACACAGAGAAGAAAAGAACTGAGAAGATCGGTGTGTGGACTCCTTTGTGTATCTTCGTGTGATCTTTGTGCCTTTGTGGTTAAGTTTTGATTGGAGGTCGGCCCGCGCTCCGCTCCGAAGCGTCGTGTCGCGGCTAAACGTAGTTTTTTCATTACTTCCTGCCAATTCAAACCTTTGTTGATACTATTAGTGAAGATTAATCCCCATTTGAGCCGATGATCTTCCCATGACTCGTGTCATTCTCTGGTCGCTGGGCCTGCTCTACGTCCTCGGGGCGGCGGGCTGGATTCTTCAGGCGGGGTTCGTCCGCGAGAAGAACACGTCGGGCACGGGGGACATCGAACTCCTCAACGTGGCCTGCGACCCGACCCGCGAGCTGTGGCAGGACATCAACCCGCGCTTCGCGGCCCAGTACCTTGAGCAGACGGGGCGCACGGTCTCGATCAAGCAGTCGCACGGCGGGTCCGGGAGCCAGGCCCGGTCCGTGGTGGACGGGCTGAACGCGGACGTGATTACGCTGGCCCTGTGGACCGACACGGACACCGTCCGCAAGGGGGGATTGATCGACGACGGCTGGGAGGCCAAGCTGCCGAATCGGTCCTTGCCGTACACGTCGACCATCGTGTTCGTGGTCAAGAAGGGGAACCCGAAGAACATCAAGGACTGGCCCGACCTGATTCAGGGGGAAGCGAAGACGGGCGTGCAGGTCATCACGCCGAACCCGAAGACCTCCGGCAACGGCAAGTGGAGCTTTCTCGCCGCGTGGGGGGCCGTCACCACGCGGGGCGGGACCGAAGCCGAGGCGCGGGAATACGTCAAAACCGTGTACGCCCACGTCCCGGTGCTGGACACGGCCGCCCGCGGGGCGACCATGACCTTCACCAACGGGATCGGAGACGTTCACCTGACGTGGGAGAACGAGGCCTACCTGGAATTGCAGGAACACCCCGGCGAGTTGGAGATCGTCTACCCGCCGGTGAGCGTGCTGGCCGAGCCGCACGTGGCCGTCGTCGATAAGAATGTCCGCCGCAAGGGGACGGAGCAAGTGGCCGAGGCGTACATGGCGTTCCTGTACACCGACGAGGCCCAAGAGGTGATCGCCAAGCACTACTACCGGCCGACGAGCGAGGCCGTCAAGAAGAAGACGGCCGACCGCTTCCCGGCGTTGACGATGTTCGCGGTGACGAGCCTCGCGCCGACGTGGGGCGACGTGCAGAAGAAGTTCTTCGCCGAGAACGCGCTGTTCGACGTGATTTTCGCCGAAGGCCGAAAGAAGTAACGAGGGAAAGCCATTTCACGCAAAGCTCGCAAAGGATCGAATAAAAATAATGATCCTCCTCGCTTGGAGGACCGCATTTTATGTTCGTCG
>JAYUGD010000140.1:0-2403 GCA_043767785.1 Zavarzinella sp.
CTCGCTCACCCAAGGTTCTTTGTCTCATTCATGGCGCGACGACGATTTTTGCACAAGCTCGGAGCGTGAGGAGTACATTGGGCGACCGATCAAGATCAACCTTGGCCACATCGGTATAACTCACTTCTTCGCGGGCGGGACGACCGGCGGCACGACGGCCGGCGTCTTCGGCGGCACGACGGCGACCGCCTTCAACTTCTCCACCTCGGCCTTGAGGGCCGTCAACTCAACCGTGGACTTGTCCGCGGCCGCCTTCGTTGCGGTCATCGCCGCTTGCGTGGCGGCGACGGCTTGGGCCTTCGGGGCGTAGATGTCGGCGGCCAGTTTGGCGGCGGCGGCGGCGGTGACGGCGTTTTGGGCGGCCGGGGCGTAGGCGGCGCTGGCGGCGTTGAATGCAACCGTCAGGTCGGCGACGGCCTTGGCGGCGGCGGCCGACTCGGCGGCGGCCTTGTCCCCCTCGACCTTCGACGCGGCGGCGGCGGCCTGCAACTCGGCGTTCGTCTTGTTGGCCACGGCGGCGGCCATGATCTTCGCGGCCGCTTCGACCAGCGCCTTCGCCTTCACGTCGGCGGCCAGCGCCTTCGCCTGGGCCGGGGCCAAGCCGGCTTGGGCCTTGTCCACGTTCGCCTTGAGCGCGGCCGCTTGGGCCTGGGCGGCGGCGGACACGTTGGCGGCGTCCGTACTTAGCCGCAGGGCCGGGGCCGCGTCAACGGTCGCGGCTTGCAGTTTCACGGCGGCGTCGGCGGCAGCCTTCGTGGCCGCGTCGAACTCGGCCTGTTTCGCGGTCATTTCCTTCGTCGCGATGTCCACCGTCCGCACCGGGGCGGCCGGCGGGTTGGTCGTCGCCTGCACCAACACTTTCGCGTCGGCGGCGGCGTAGGCGATCACGCTGCCGGCCCAGTCCCCGGCGTACACCTTCGTGCCGTCGTGGTTGAACGCGGCCCGCAGCCCCAGTTCGACGGTCGCCGGCATGGCCTTGGTGTTGGTCCCGTTCATGTCCCACACCTTCGTCACCTTGTCCCGGCCCGCGCTGACCAGGCGGTTGTCGTGGGAGAACTTGACGGCCTGCGCCCCGGCCCCGTGCGCCCCCCAGTTCTTAATCATCGCGCCGTTCTCCATTTCCCACAGCTTGATCGTCGTGTCCTCGCCGCAGGAGGCCAGCACGTTCGAGTCGTCCCGCCAGCTCACGTCCAGCACGGCGGCGGTGTGGCCGCGCAGATTGTAGAACTCGCGGCCGGTCGCCGACTCCCACACCATCAGGCCGCCGGCCCGGTCGCCGGTGGCCAGCAGCACGCCGTCCGGGCTGAACTCGACGGCGTAAATCCAGTCCGTGTGCTTCTTCATCTCGGTGACGAGAGCGCCGTCCTTCGTGGAGTAAATCCGCACCATCTTGCTCGGGCCGCCGAGGGCGATCAACTGCTGGTCGGCCGAGATGTCGGCGGCCAGGACGGCGTCTTGCTCGTTGCCGACTTCGATGATCTGCTCGCCGGTCTTGATGTCGTACACCACGACCTTGCCGGCCTGCCCGCCGCGGCCGCCGCCCGCCAGGAGCAGGCTGCCGTTGCGGCTGAATTTCAGCGTCGTCGGCGTGCCGTGCGTGAACGGCAGGATGCCGAGCAGTTCCAGCGTGTCCCCGTGGTACAGCAGCACTTGCTTCTGCCCGCCGACGGCCAACAGCGGCGCCCACGGGCTGGCGGCCATCGCGATCACGGCGTTGGCCTTGATCGTCGAGACCACGGCGACCTTGCTCAACGGCTTCGTCGGCATGGGAACCACGTCCGGCTTGCCGCGCTTGACGGACATGAGGCCCACTTCGGCCTTCGGCTTCACGGCCACCGGCTTGCTGCCCGAGTTCTCGAGCGCGCCCTGCGTGATCCACAGGGCCATCAGGTCGAGTTGCTCCTTGGCGATCTCCGGGAGCTTCGGCGGCATGTACGGCTGTTCCTTGTGGGCCGTCAGCCGCCACAGCCGCGAGGCGTCCGCGTCCCCCGGCTTCACGACGGCGCCGGACGCCCCGCCCTCCATCGCCTTCGCGTAGGTGCTGAGGTCGAGGCCGCCCTTGCCGTTCTCCCCCTTGTGACAGCCCATGCAGTGCTGCGTGAGGATCGGCATTATGTGCTGATCGAACGTGATCTTCGTCTTGGCGTCGGCGGCCACGGACAGGGCCGGGGCGCCGAGGCACAGGGCGGGCAGGAACAGGAAGCGGCGGAGGGTCATGGCGGAGGTCTCGACAAGGTCTGGCGGTCGGGCAAGGCGGTCTTATTGTTGCAGATTCAGCGGTCGGCGGGGCGGGGCAATCTGGGCGGGGCGGGCCGGTCGTCGGGGTCGCGCGGCCGGACGATCGTTGCGGGCAGCAGAACCGGGCTAGCCGCGACACGGTCTTGTTAGCCGCGACGCGGAGGC
>JAYUGD010000141.1:0-6811 GCA_043767785.1 Zavarzinella sp.
GGGGTTCGGTAGTAGATAAGACCACCAAAACAGTGATAAAACTGGCTTTGGCGTTCAAAAACCCCTTGTTTTCAAGCAACTCAGGCCGTGAACTCGTACTGGATAGAGCCTCTTGTAAAAATGCAATTTTGTGATTTGGTTAAAGGGGCCTCGTTAAAAAGTCTGCCGCGATTTTACGCTCAGCAGAGCGCATTAAACAGTTTATGAAGTTGTTGTTGCAATATTGAATCTATATGGAGTTTTGAAATGAGATCGAGAAAAATAGTGTCCGTGATCCTCGGCGGTTGTTGTGCCGCCACAGCTCTGACATTTGCGCTCGGGGCTGAGAAACTGGAAAAGCCAGCGGCTTCCGCCGCGCCACGGTACACAGTGCACAGTCTCGGCTCGGTCTTCCATATTACAGACAATGAGTCTGATACATTGTACGTGTATGTGGACAGCCCCAAAGCGCTTGTCCTTCGTTCCACGATCGACCTCAGCCAGACGGGGAAATCTGAACTGGTCAACGTGAAACCAGATTGAGTCCGCGTGCAGCCTGGACTTTAACGCCAAACCGACATCAAAAAAGACTGTGACCAACATTCGCCGCCGGGCCATCCCCGCGACAACTGTTGGTCACCAACAGTTCAACAAATCCAATAGCGGTCAGCTTTCCTTCGGCTTCCGCGGCGGCTTCATCTTGTTCCGCACCGGCTTCTTCGGCGGGGCGACCAGCGTCACCGTGCCGCCCTTGGCTTCGATCTTCGCCTTGGCGGCGGCCGAGGTGAAGTTCACGGTGAAGTTCAGCTTCTTCGTCACGTCGCCTTCGGCGAGGATGCGGACGCCGGCGAGGGACTTCTTGGCGAGGCCCTTGGCCCGCAGCGTGTCCGCGTTGACTTCGTCGCCGTCGTTGAAGAGGGCGTCGATGTCGCCGACGTTCACGACGTTGAACTTCTTGGCGAACTGGCCGTTCGTGAAGCCTCGCTTCGGGATGCGCCGGAACAGCGGGGTCTGCCCGCCGATGAACGTGATCCCCGGCAGGCGGGCGCCGGCGCTGGCGAACTGGCCCTTGTAGCCGCGGCCGCCGGTCTTCCCTTGGCCGGACCCGAGGCCGCGGCCGACGCGGCGCTTGAGGCGGCGCTTCTGGATGCCTTGGTGGACAGTAGTCAAGTCCATTACAGTTTCACTCCCCGCAGCGCGGCAACTTCTTCCCGCGAGCGCAGTTGGGTCAGCCCGTCGAGGGCGGCCTTGACGAGGTTAATCGGGTTGGTGCTGCCGTGCGTCTTGGTCAGGATGTTGCGGATGCCGCACGCCGTCAAGACTTCGCGGACGCCCGGCCCGGCCTTCACGCCGGTGCCCGGCCCGGCCGGGACGAGGATTACTTTGCTGGCGCCGTACCGGCCGACGACCCGGTGCGGGATCGTCTCGCCGCGCAGCGACACGCGCTTGCTGCGCTTGACGTTGGCCTCGGCGTCCTTGAGGGCCTTCTCGACGGCCGGCGGGACTTCGTTGGCCTTGCCGTACCCGTAGGAGACGCGGCCCTTCTCGTCCCCAACGACCACGAGGGCGTTGAAGCTGAAGCGGCGGCCCCCCTTGACCACGCACGCGCTGCGGCGGATCTTCACCACGAAGTCCTTGTAGCCCGACTGCCCGCCGTCTCGATCTTTTGCCATGTCTCGTCGCCTAGCTTAGCGTGTGTCGTCGGGGATTAGAATTCGAGGCCGCCGGCCCGGGCCGCGTCGGCGAAGGCCTTCAGGCGGCCGTGGTAGCGGAAGTGGCCGCGGTCGAAGGCCACCTTGGAGATGCCCTTGGCCTTGGCCGCTTCGGCGAGGACCGTGCCGAGGTCCGCGGCGGCCGCGATGTTGGCGCCGGTCTTGTGCTCGGTCTTGAAGGCTTTGGCCTTCGTGTCCGCGGCGGCCAGCGTGACGCCCTTCATGTCGTCGATCAACTGCACGTAAATGTGCTTCGCGGACCGGGAGACCGTGAGGCGGGGCCGCTCGGCCGTGCCGGTGATCTTCGCCCGCACCCGGCTGGACCGGCGGAGCTGGCGCTTCTTCTTGAGTTTCTGTGCGTCCATTGAATCAGTCCTACGGGGCGGCCCGGCCGCCGAATAATGTCAGGGGAAATCAACCGCCGCTGGCGAAGGACTTGCCTTCCTTGCGCCGGATGACTTCGTCGGAGTAGCGGATGCCCTTGCCCTTGTACGGCTCCGGCTTGCGGGTCGCCCGGATCTCGGCGGCGAACTGGCCGACCTTCTGCTTGTCGGCCCCGGTCACGGAGATCATCGTCCCTTCCTTGTCCGTCACCGCGACCGCCACCCCCTCCGGCGGGGCGAGCTTGATCTGGTTGGCGAACCCGACCGAGAGGACGACGGCCTTGCCGTCCATGCGGGCCTGGTAGCCGAGGCCCTCGATCTTCAGCTTCGTCTCGAACCCGGTCGTCACGCCGACGACCATGTTGTTGATGAGCGTGCGGGTCAGGCCGTGCAGGGCGCGGCTCTGGCGCTCGTCGTTCGGCCGGGCCACGGTGATGGCCTTGGCGTCGGTGTCGTACTTGACGATCATCAGCGGGTGAAAATCGAGGTCCAGCTTGGCCTTCTTGCCCTGGACCGCGATGTGCGACCCGGTGAGGTCCACCTTCACGTCCGCGGGGACGGGGATCAATTGCTTGCCTATACGGGACATGGTCTGCGTTCCTCCGGGATGGCCCGGCGTTCATTCTGACTAGCGGCCACGACTGACAATCACCACACGACGCACAACACTTCGCCGCCGACGCCGGCCTGCTTCGCCTGCCGGTTGCTCATCACGCCCTTGGACGTGCTAAGGATCGAAATGCCGAGGCCGTCCAGCACCTTCTTGAGTTGGTTGGCGGCCCGGTAGTACCGGCGGCCCGGGCGGCTGGACCGGCTGATGTGCCGGATTACCTTCTCGCCCTCGGCCCCGTACTTGAGGAACACCCGCAGGACGCTGCCCGGCTCCCCGGCCGGCCCGCCCTCGGCGAAGGTCCCGTTCTCCACCTTGCCGACTTGGTAGTCGGCGATGAAGCCCTCTTCCTTCAGGACGCGGGCGATGCTCGTCTTGAGGTGCGTGGCCTTGATGTCGGCCGCCCCGCGCTCGATGGCGTTCGCGTTGCGGATGCGGGTGAGCATGTCGGCGATCGGGTCGGTCATCATGGCGGGTTCAACGCTTCAAGTCGGGGGAAATTCTTCGGGTACGGGGGCGGCTCACCAACTGGCCTTGCGGACGCCGGGGATCAAGCCACTGGAGGCCAAGTCCCGGAAGCAAATGCGGCAGATGCCGAACTTGCGGTACACGGCCCGGCCGCGGCCGCAGATCTTGCAGCGCATCTTGATGTGGATGCGCTCGCGCGGCAACAGCATCTTGGCGGGGTCCCGCTGGGCTTCCGGCTTGCGGAGCTCTTCCTTGTGGGCGTCGATCTTTTTCAGATCCCGCTTAAAGCGGGCTTCCTTGGCGTTCGTCGACATCGCTGGTTCTTCTCGTCGGACTAGTGTTCGCGGCGGGGACGCTGTCGGTTTAACTCTCGCGGAACGGCATGCCGAAGAGCCGCAACAGTTCGCGGGCCTCCTCGTCGTTCCGGGTGTTCGTCACGATGGTGATGTCCATCCCCTGCGTGAAGTTGACCTTGTCCGGGTCAACTTCCGGGAAGATCAACTGCTCGGAGACGCCCATCGAGTAGTTGCCGTTCCCGTCGAAGGACTTCGGGTTGATGCCGCGGAAGTCGCGGATGCGGGGCAGGGCCACGTTGACGAGGCGGTCGAGGAACTCGTACATCCGCTTGCCGCGCATCGTAACCCGGCAGCCGATTTCGGAATTTTCCCGCAGGCGGAACCCGGAGACGGCCACGCGGGACTTGGTGATCTGGCACTTCTGCCCGGCAATGAGCGTGAGCTGCTCGGCGGCCTGGGTCATCCGGTTCTTGTCTTGCAGGGCCTTGCCGACGCCCATGTTCAAGACGATCTTCGTGATCTTCGGGATGCTGTGGACGTTCTTGCGGTTGAACTTCGTGGCCAGGGCGGGCACGAGTTCTTTCGTGTATTTGTCAGCCAAGCGTGCCATCTGAGTCCTGTTCTCCCGGCCCCTTCCGACCCGCCGATGCCGACCGGCGAATCAGGGCCATCTAATGCCTTGCGTCCCAACAATTTCAACGTCGCGTCACACCACTTCGGCGGCGAGACTGAGGATCTTACTGAACTTCTCGCGGAGTTCACGGGCGACGGCCCCGAAAATTCGGGTGCCGCGCGGATTCATTTCGTTGTCGATCAGCACGATCGCGTTGCTGTCGAACTTGACGTAGGTGCCGTCGTCGCGCCGCAGGGCCTTCTTGGTGCGGACGACCACGCCCTTCACCACGTCGCCGGGCTTCACGTCGCCGCCGGGGAGGGCCTTCTTGACGGAGGCGACGATCACGTCGCCGATGCCGGCCGTCCGGCGCCGGGACCCGCCCAGCACCTTAATGCACATGCACTCCTTGGCCCCGGTGTTGTCGGCCACGTCCACATACGTGTACATCTGAATCATCGGTCACCGTGCCTTGTCTTGTCAGTCGGGTTCCGTCGCGGAACGGGTGTGCGTCAAACCTTCGGCACGTCGGCCACGGCCACCTTGACCGGGGCCTTGCGGAGGACCGTCTTGAGGATCCACCGCTTCGTCTTGGAGAGCGGGCGGAACTCGGCGATCTCCACCACGTCCCCCATGTGGGACTCGTTTCGCTCGTCGTGGACGTAGCAAATCGTCCGCTCTTTGAGGTACTTGCCGTACCGCGGGTGCTTCACCAGCCGCTGCACGTCGACGCGGCGGGTCTTGGCGTTGCTGTCGCGCGTCACCACGCCGGTGAGCGTCCGCTGGCGGGCAGCGGGGGCGGCCTGCGTGGCCGGGGTGTTGGTGGTCGTGTCGGCCATGTCTTACGCCTTCTTGTCTGCTTGCGTCTTGGGGGCGGCCACCGCCGCGGGGGCGGGTGTGGCTTCGGCCTTGGGGGCGGCGGCGATTTCGCGCTGCCGCTGCACGGTCTTGATGCGGGCGATGGCCCGCTTGGCCTTGAGCATCTCGCTCGGCGTTTCCAGCCGGTCCGTGGCGGACTGGAACCGGAGCTTGAACAGGTCGCGCTCGATGTCCCGGAGCGTCATCCCGAGCTGCTCTTCGGTCATCTGCCGGTATTCCGCGGCTTGGGGTTGCTTGGCCATCGTTCGGTTCCCGTTCAACGTCGGCGCGGGCGAAACCCCCCCGCGGGTCCAACTTTTTTAACGTCTCGCCGCCCGGTCAGTCCGTCTGCCGTTTCACGAAGCGGCAGCGGAACGGCATTTTGTACGCGACCCGGGCGAGGCACTCGCGGGCCGATTGCTCGGGCATCCCGCCGACCTCGAACAGGATCATGCCTTCCTTGATCACGGCGGCCCAGTATTCCGGCTCGCCCTTGCCCTTGCCCATCCGGGTCTCGGCCGGGATGGACGTGATCGACTTGTGCGGGAAGACGCGGATGTACAGGCGGCCTTCGCCGCGCATGTATTGGGCCACGGTCACGCGGCCGGCTTCGAGCGCCTCGGCGGACAGCCAGCCGCCCTCGAGCACTTGCAGCCCGAATTCCCCGAAGCTGACGGTGTTCCCGCGGCAGGCGACGCCGCGGACGCGGCCGCGCTGCACCTTGCGAAACTTCACTCTTTTCGGCATCTGCGGCATGGGTCCGCCTCCTCACAATGTCAGCAAAAGTTCCCGCCGCTTAGTTGCGCCCGCCGCCGTCGCCGTCCCGCCGTTGCGGGGGCCGCCGCCGGCGCCGGCCCGCGGCGCCTTGGTCGGCGTTGGGGACTTCCTCGGTCAGGTAGTCCCCGTTGTTGATCCACACCTTGATGCCGATGTTGCCTTGGGGGGTGGTGGCTTCGACGAAGCCGTAGTCCACCCGCGCCCGCAGCGTGGAGAGCGGCACGCTCCCCGACATCGACTTCTCGCACCGGGCCATTTCCGCCCCGCCCAGCCGGCCGGACAGTTGCAGCTTAATGCCCTTGGCCCCGGCGCCCATCGCCTTCTCGGTGGCCTGCTTCATCGTCCGGCGGAAGCTGGACCGCTTCTCCAGTTGCTCGGCGATTTCCCCGGCGATCACCTGGGGGTCCGTTTCCGGGCGGCCGACTTCCACCGTCTTGACTTCGATCACCCGGCGGGTGAGGTTCTGCAAGAGTTGCGTCAGCTTGTCGATGTCCGCGCCCTTCTTGCCGATGATCACGCCGACCTTCGCGGAGTGGACGGAGACGATGACCTTCTCGCGCGTCCGCTCGATCTGGATCTTGGCGATCTGGGGCCGCTTCTTCTTGAGCAACTTCAAGATGAACTTGCGGATTGTCTGGTCCTCGACCAGGAGTTCCGAGAAGTCCCGCTTGTTCGCGTACCAACTGCTCCCCCAGCCGATCATGATGCCGGTGCGGAAGCCCGTCGGTCGGATTTTCTGGCCCATCGTGCCACTCTCCAGGCAATGTCGTCTTTGTGTCTCGGGTCAGGCCGTCGCCGGCTGCTCAGTCGTCGCGGGGGCCGGGGCCGCCGGGGTCGTCGGTTGAACCAGTGTCGCCTTCGTGGCGGCGGGCTTCGTCTTTTCCGCGGCCTGGCCGATGCTCACGTGGACGTGGCACATGCGGCGGAGGATGGAGTAGGCCGTCCCCCGGGCCCGCGGCATGATCCGCTTGAACATCGGGCCGTCGTCCACGCGGGACTCGGTCACGATCAGTTCTTCCGGGTCACGCTCGCCGCGGTCGCCGGCGTTGCCGATGGCGCTCTTTAGCACCGCCTCGACCAGCCGCGCCCCGCGGTTGGGGAGGAAGCGGAGGACT
>JAYUGD010000142.1:0-2402 GCA_043767785.1 Zavarzinella sp.
CTCGTTGTCAAAGGGCCGACGAGGACGTCGGCGCTCCCGGCGGGCGCTCCCAGAGAATCTTGCTTCACCCGGTCAGTGGATGAACATGAATTCTTTGGTGTTGAACAACGCCCACGCCACGTCTTCCAACGCCTGCTGGCGCTGGGCCGCGTTCTTCGTCAGGTGCGCCGTGATCGTCGCCTGTTCGGCGGCGGTCGGGGGGCGCGAGAAGATGGTCAGGTACAGTTCCTCGACCACGGCCGCGTCGGCCTTCTTCTCGCGGGAGAGGACGGCCACGCGGCTCTGTTCGTGGCGCAGCTTGTCGTTCACGGTGCCGCCGTTGAGCATGTTCAACACTTGGGCGATGCTCGGCTCGCCGGCCCGCTCGCACTCGCACGCGCTCACCCGCGCCGGGCGGCCGAACGACTTGAGGAACGTGTGCTTGATGCGGCTGTCCCACAACTGCACGGCCCGCGTGCCGGCCGGCGCCCCGTCGAACTTCTCGGGCACGCCGGTCGCGTCCGAGAGCATGTCCAGGAACACTTCGGCGTCGGGCCGCTTCAACAGCATGCGCGAGTGATTTTGCTCGTCCTTCACATTGGCCGGCGTGCTGGCCGTCGCGGTCTGGTACGTCCGCGATTCGCAGATCAGTTTCACCAGCCGCTTCACGTCGAACTTCGATTCGACGAACGCCTTCGCCAGCGCGTCCAGCAGTTCCGGGTTGCTTGGCGGGTTGGTCGCCCGCATGTCGTCCACGGGTTCCACCAAGCCTCTACCCATGAACTGCGCCCACAGGCGGTTGACGACGTTGCGGGCGAAGAACGGGTTCTTCGCCTCCGTCATCCACGCGGCCAACTCGGTGCGGCGGTCCCCCTTCGTCTCGGCCGGGAAGGCGGCGCCGAGGGCTTGGGCCGTCACCGACTTGCCGGTCCGCAGGTGCGTGGCGACGGCGTCCCCCTTGGAGGCCAGCGCGTCGAGCGGGCCGAGCTTCTTGACCGACACGGGATTGAAGAAGGCCGCCATGCCGTAGTAGTCGTCTTGGCCCCAGCGGTCGAACGGGTGGTGATGGCACTCGGCGCAGGCGATGCGGACGCCGAGGAAGACCTGCGACAGCGTGTTGGCCGCCTCGCCCGGCTTGGTCGCCACTTTGTAGAAGTTGGCCGGCGGCGTCTCGTCCAGCGGCCCCTCGGCCGTCACCAGTTCGCGGGCGAACTGGTCGAACGGCGTGTTCTTGGCGACGTGGCCGTGAATCCAGCGGTAGTAGTCGTAAGCCCGCTGGTGGCCGAGAATCTGCCGGTCTACCCGCAGCACGTCGGCCCAGCGCATCGCCCACAGGTCCGCGTATTCGGGGCGGGCGAGCAGGCGGTCGATCAGCTTGCCGCGCTTGTCCGGCGATTTGTCATCAAGGAACGCCCGCGTCTCGGCGACGGTGGGCAGAGCGCCGATCACGTCGAGGAACGCGCGGCGGTGGAACGTGGCGTCCGAGCAAAGGCCGGAGCGTTGGATGTTCAGCTTGGCCAGTTTGTCGGCCACCTTCTCGTCGATGAAGTTGACGGGCGGGGCGACGACTTTCTCGAACGTGCCGGCCTGCGGGATCATCACGCGGAAGACGGCCGACTCGTTGCTGAACGACGCCATCACCGCCGCCTCGCCGGGCACGTCCAGCGCGGCGACGACGCCCTCGGCGCTGACGACGGCGACGGCCTCGTTGTTCGTCTGGAAGCGGGCCAGCGCGGTCACGTCGCGCTCGCGGCCGTCGGTGTACGTCGCCACGACGCGGAGTTGTTGGCTGGCGTGCGCCGCCAGGACGCGCTCGGCCGGCTCGACGCGGACGGTCTTCACCGTCGGCGTGGCCGGGTCGCCGACGGGCACGCCGGCGGCGATCCAGCCGCGCAGGAGGGCGTACGCCTCGGACGTCACCGGGATGCGGATGCCGCCGCCGTGCGGGACTTGGCCGGCGGCCTTCGTCAGGATCAGGCTGCGCTCCGGGGCCTCGGGGAAGACGCGGCGGCCGCGGGCTTCCTTCACCAGCGCGGCGTAGTCGGCGGCCGGGTCGAAGCCGAAGACGGAGAGCTTGAACCCGTTCTGCCCCTCGGCCTTGCCGTGGCAGCCGGAGGCGTTGCACCCGAAGCGGCCGAACAGCGGCTCGATGTCGTTCTCGAAGTGGTACGCGCGAACCGGCTCCGCGCCCGTCGCCACCGGGGCGACCAACAGGGCGGCCAGAAACGGCATCCATCGGAGAGAGTGGTGCATATCGGCGGGCCGGACAACAAACGGGAGACTCGGCGGGTATGTATAGTCGTACCACGATTCGGCCGAGAGTACAAACGGAATCTCGGCAAAGCGGGCGGCGGGGGTGCGACTAAATTCTCTGGGGCGAAGGCGACTCGCCCCGCCGGGAGCGCCGACGTCCTCGTCGGCTC
>JAYUGD010000143.1:0-2397 GCA_043767785.1 Zavarzinella sp.
GTTCCAGGCCCTTCCGGGCCTGGCTACAAGCGAACGCCCCGTTGGGGCTGAAAACCAAAATCACCAAAATCCCCGCTTACTTCGCCCCATCCGTTTCCTTCTTGTCCTTCTTCGGCATTTCCTTCACCGGCTTCAAGTACGTGGCGTTCAGCTTGTCCACGGACCACAGCAACCCCTTGGTGACCAAGTCCAAGTAGCGGGCGTCGCCCACCGTCTCGGAGTTGTGGCCGAGGGTGGTGCTGAAGACGCGCGTGCCGTGGTAGTCATTCGTCCACACCACGAAGTGGGTGTCGTCTTTCTTGCCGAGGCGCTGCGTGCCGCGGGCCAGCGGCTTGGCGGTCTTGAGGACTTTCACGTTGTTGTAAAGCTCCTCGTTGATGGTCGTCCAGTCGGCCATGCCCTTGGTGATGGGGCTGTCCTTGTCGAGGAAGGAAATCTCGATGGGCTTCTGCGGGCCGTGCCCGGTGGACTCCAGGCCGATGTACTCGAACCAGTCGCCCTTGCCGGTGCGGTAGCTGTGCATGGCGCAGTGCAGGTTGACGGCCGGGACGCCCCCCTTGTGGGCGCCGAGGATGTTGCCGACGGTCTCGGCGTCCTTGATGTCCGAACTGCACTCGTCGTGGATGACGGCGTCGTACCCCTTGGCCCAGTCGGCGCTCTTGTAAATCTCGAACGCGGCCTTCGTGCTGGTGTCGGCCGAGTAGACGACGGTCACTTCGGCGTAGGTGCGGGCCTCGATGCCCTTCTTCAAGATGTCCTGCTGGCCCTTGTAGTCGTGGCAGCACCCGCCGAGGACGAGCAGCACTTTCAGCGGCTTCGGGGCGTCGGCGGCCGGGGCCGCGACGGCGAGGACGACGGCCGCGAGGGCCGCGAGGAATGTTCGACGCATGGGAGACGATTTCCTGTCAGGGAGGGAGTCAGGCGATGCAGAAGGGGAATGTACCAGTCGGCGACGGGAACTTCCACAGGATTCAGCCCCTGTTGCGGCCGCCGATACAACAATCAGATGAAACTGAAACAGACCCCCGACGACTTCGTTGTTGAGGAGTTGCCCACCTTTGACCCGGCGACCGCCCGCGCCGCCGCCGGCAAGTTCGCCCTCTACCGGCTCGACAAGCGGGACTGGACCACGCCGGATGCCTTGGCGCTCGTGCGCCAGCGCTGGCGGCTGCACCCGCACGCCATTAGTTTCGGCGGCCTGAAAGACCGGCACGCCAAGACCACGCAATACTTCACCGTCTTCAACGGCCCGCCGAAAGACCTTGCCGACAACGGCTTGACCGTCACGCACCTGGGGGCCATCGACCAGCCGATGACGCCGGAGGGCATCCGGGCGAACCGCTTCGCCGTCACTGTGCGGGACGCGACGGCCGCCGACGTGGCCGGGATTTGGCAGGCCGTCCCCGAGTTGGCCACCGTTGGCGTGCCGAATTACTTCGACGATCAACGCTTCGGCGGCGTCTCACCCGATGGCCGCTTCGTCGCCCGCGAGATGGTCCTGGGCCATTTCGAGGAAGCCCTGAAACTCGCGCTGGCCGAGGAACTGGAACACGACCGCGGGGCCGCGAAGCGCGAGAAGTTCCTGTTCCGCACCCACTGGGGGGACTGGCCGACGCTGGCCGCGAAACTGCCGCCCGGCCCCGCCAAGAACATGGCAATGGGCCTGACGCACCGCCCGGACTTCGCCGCCGCCTGCGGCCGCCTGTGGCCGGACGACCAAGGGCTGCACCTGTCCGCGTGGCAAAGTCACCTGTGGAACCGCATGCTCGACCGCTGGGTCCGCGACCACGCCCCGGCCAGCGTCGCCGTCCCACTCAAGACGGCGACGGTGCGCCTGCCGACCCGCTTCGACGACGACACCGCCAAGGCGTGGGACGAGTTGCGCCTGCCGTACCCCTCCTCCCGCCTGAAACTCGACCCGGACGCCCCGTGGGCCACGTGCGTGGCCGCCGTCATGGAAGAGGAGGGCATCCCGCTGGAGGCGATGAAGATTCCGGGCCTGCGGAAGCCGTTCTTCTCGAAGGGGGACCGGGCCGCGAAAGTGGCCGTCCTCGGCCTGACCGGCGAGGACGGCCCCGACGACAAGCACCCCGGCCGAAAGATGGTGACGCTGCGGTTCGAGTTGCCGCGCGGGGCCTACGCGACGATGGTGTTCAAGCGGCTGACGGCGTGAGGGGTTTTGGTTTTAGCCCCAACGGGCAACGCCGTGACGGATATGTTGGCGGTCCTTGTCGGGGGAGTTGGGGAAGTCGCTGAGACCCCCCCCGCCCCCCCTTGCCAAGGGGGGGAGGAAAACCGGACCCCCGAGCCAAGGGGGGGAGGAAAACCGGACCCCCGACGGGCGTTCGGCCCTAGCCCGCGGCCGGCTGTTTCTTCTCCCCCCCTTGGCAAGGGGGG
>JAYUGD010000144.1:0-2397 GCA_043767785.1 Zavarzinella sp.
AGGAACCGAACCATGCGAAAACTCCTGTTGCGAAAAGTGAGAGAACACTCAGGTGGGTTAAGGGTCACGATACCAACCGGGCCGGCTCACGGCGACAGCCGTTCGACAATCCACCGCCCGCCGTCCCGCCGGTACCGCAGGCGGTCGTGCAGCCGGCTGGGCCGGCCCTGCCAAAACTCGAACACGGTCGGCGTCACGCGGTACCCGCCCCAGTGCGGCGGCCGCGGCACATCCTCCTCCGGGAAGCGAAGTTCCAACTCGCGGTGCCGGGCTTCCAACTCGGCCCGGCCGGCGATCACCGCACTTTGCTCCGAGGCCCACGCCCCGAGTCGGCTGTTGCGCGGCCGCGACCGGAAATACTCGTCGCCTTCTTCGGGGGCCGCCTTTTCGACGGTCCCCTCGACGCGGATTTGCCGTTCGAGGTCCGGCCAGAAGAAGACGAGGGCCGCCCGCGGGTTATTCAGCAGTTCCGCGCCCTTGCGGCTGTTGTCGTTCGTGAAGAACACCGGCCCGCGTTCATCAAATCCCTTGAGCAATACGACGCGGGCCGACGGGAACCCGTCGGCCGTGCAGGTGGCCAGCGTCATCGCGTTCGGCTCCGGCGCCCCGGCCGCGATGGCGTCCGCGAGCCACGCTTGGAATTGGACGAACGGGCTGGCGGCCGCGTCCGCCTCGACGAGGCCGCTCTTGCCGTAGTTGATGCGCAAGTCGGGGAGATTCATCAGCGTTGTCACCTTGTCACCTTGTTACGCAAGCCCCCGCCGACGCCCCGGCCACCCACGCCGGAATCGTCCCGATGCCGTGCAGCCATTGGGTCGCCTCTTCGCGGGGAATGACGGCGAACACCGTCGGCCCCCACGAGCTTTGGCCGACGCCGCGGAGGCCGGCGGCCCGGAGTTTGCGCACCCACTCGGCGACGGCCGGGGAGCCGTAGCGGCCGCCTTGGGCCGGGGCGAACACGTCGCCGACGCGGGCGTTGAATTCGTGCAGGGCGTCGCCGAAGGCATCAAGATCAGCGGCGGCGAGGGCCGGGAGCATGTTCATCAGGACGATTCGGCACAGGGCCTCCGTCTCGGCCGGCGTGGGGGCCAGCTTGCCGAGGCGGGCGAAGGCTTGGCGCTCGCGGATGCCGTGCCAGTTCGTGGCGTCTTCCGGCACGCAAAGCAGCACGGCCCAATCGGTCGGGAACACGGCCCGGCACACCAGCGGGGAAATAACTTCGCCCGGTTGCTTGCCCCCTTCGACGATCAGGCCGCCGCCGGTGAAGCCGTGGACGCCGATGGCCGACCGCTCGCCGCGGCCGACGCGCCGGGCCAGCTCGACGGCGTCCCAATCCGCGTGCCCGGTTTCGCAGGCGACGGCTCGGGCGATGGCCAGCCCGAGTTGCGTGCCGACGCCGAGGCCGACGTGCTCGGCCGGGGCCTGTTCGACGCGCACGGAAAACGGCCGCTGTTCTTCGGCAGGCAGCGTACTTGTGATGCGTTGGGCCATCGTCACCGCCCGCTGGCCCAAGGCGCCTTCGCCGGCCCAGGCGTCGGCCGGTTCCACGGAGACGGTCAGGCCGGGGCGGTCGATCATCAACCCCACGCCGCCGAAATGCCGGACCGGCAAGCCTGTTTCACCGTCGAGTCCGGGCCAGTGCGTGGCGCCTTCCACGGGGAGACTCAACAGCCCGAAGTGAAGTCGGTTGGGGGTCTGCACGCGCGTCATCGCCGGCCCTCCGCCGTCACGGCCCGCACATGGGCTTCGAGGAACGCGAACGCCTCTTCCTCGGCCGGCCCGCCGGTCTTTTCCACCAGCACGCGCAGTTTCCGATAGTCAGCGAGGACTTCACCCAACGGCAGAATGTGCAGCCGCGTGGCGAGGATGGCCGCCTCCACGACGGCGTGCTTGGCCCGGTTGAGGCCGAAGAACTCGCGCCGCGTCCCGGCCTCCGCCACTTCGCAGTCGATGTGCATGCGCTCCTGCGACTCGTCGAGGGCCGTCACCCGGAACTCATAATAACGGCAACAATCCTTGATGATGAACCCGTCCACGACGGTTGCCGGGACCGTCTCCACAACCGGGGCCTGCCCCACGGCCGCGCGGGCCAACAGGTTCACGTCGTCGGTGACGTGCAGCACGCCCGCCCGCGTCCGCTTCAGATTCTGAAACGTCGTGGACGACGGAAACGGCCGCAACACGAACCCAGACCAGTCCGAACGCACGCGCGGCCCCATCGGCGCCAAATGCACTTGGCCCCCCTCGCCGACGGTCGTGACCAGCCCTTCCAGAATCATCGTGAATACCGATCAAAAGTCATTTCACGCAAAGCTCGCAAAGAGGCAAAGCTCGCAAAGGGATTTTGAATAATCGCTCAGGCGCCGCTTGGGTCAATGCCATCCAATTTTTCGTCGA
>JAYUGD010000145.1:0-2396 GCA_043767785.1 Zavarzinella sp.
ATGTGGAACGCGGTGGCGACCGCGAGGGCGTACACACCGAACCGCCACTGGGCCGCGTTCGGGCCGTCCGGGTCGATGATCTCGGCGGAGCGGGCGATGTCCGCGAGCAGGCGGATGGGCAGCAGCAACAGCCAACTCGCAGCCACGACCCCGACGAGCCGGCCGACGAGGCGAATGCCGATGAAGCCGTGCCGCAGTTTGCCGGTGCGGGCGACGCGGGCGGCGGCCTCCAGCATGTACCCGAGGCTCAGGAATTGCAGGACCGGGACGGCGGCCAGCACCGCGAGGGCCAGCAGCAAACTCGCGAGGCCGAACAGCCACTCGACGGCCGAGAAGACCGTGCGGACCAAGTCGAAGAACCCGTAAGGCTTCTTCGGTTCGGCCGGCAGCGGGGGCGGTTCGCGGCGGGCGACGGGGAGCGGCGGCGGTTCGGGGTAAAAAGATTCCGGCTCGGGCAACGGCGGCAGGTTCGCCGGGAACTGGCGGGGCAAGGGCGGCGGTTCGGGGAACATTCCTGTTCGCATGGGAAGTGATACCCGCGAACGGCCGTCAGGTTTCAGCGGCCGGACGGCGACGGGCGGTCGGAATAGCCCTTCGGGCCGATGTCGCGGCTGTCTTCGACGTAGGAGTACCGGGACCGGCCGTACTTCTGCTGTTCATCGAGGTCCGGGTTCAGCAGCGGGTCCGCGGGGCGCTCGCGGTCCTTCTGCTTGTTCTTGAACGGCCCGGCGATGCTTTGGCACCCGGCCGCCCCGACGACCGCCACGACGGCCAACAATAGCAGCTTCTTCATCGGTCAACCCCCGACCACCCCGATCTTGTCGCACGGACATTATCGCCCGCCGGGCAACCCGGCCCAAGAGGGGATCACGCGGGTTGACGGAAGGAACTGATTGCCCGAACGGCGCGGGCGGCAAAGTCGGCACAGAGCGCGTGGTTTACGGCGCGTCGCCGTGGCGCTGGTTCCGAAACACGTAGTACACCGGCGAGCCATGCCGGCTCTTGGCCTTGGTTTCGGCGGTGCATTTCGCGCCGCGCACGGCGTACTGGCCGCCGTAGTGGCCGTCGCGCACCGGCTGAACCACGCCCACTTTTTGGAAGCCGGCGGCCTCGAAGAACGGGGTGACGTGCCCCATCGCGGTGAGCGTTTCCACCCACGGCACCGGGCACGTTTCACACGCCCGCCGGACGAAGCGGGCGGCGAGGCCGGCCCCGCGGGACGTCGGGTGAAGCACGACGCGCGAGAGCAACCACAGTTGTTGGTAGAGGGCCGTCAGCGAGACCCGCGTGCGGCGGCCGCGCAGGCCAAAGAATTGGCTTCGCAGCGACAGCGACGCGGCCGGCGTGGTGAACACGCAGATGCCGACCGGCGTTTCCCCGTGCGTGAGCAACACCACCCGGCGCACGAAGTTGACGCGGTGACTTCGATAATGCCACTTGGCGAACGGCGGCCAGTCGGCGGTCGTCCCTTCGGCGATGTGAAGGTCATTGGCGAAGGAGATCGGCGCCGGGTCTTTCGCCGTCGGGTTCCGGACGGCTTGAATCACGCCGTCGCCCAAGCATTTCACATGCAGGTCGGGCCGCAGGTCGGCGGCGACATCGTCGTGCGTCGTCGCCAACAACAAACCCGTGCCGGAGCGCGTCGCCAGTTTCCGCAGGTTGAAACTCAACACCTTCGCCAAGGTGCGGTCCAGGTACGCGGCGAACTCGTCGGCCATCAAAAACGGCGACTGACCGCTGAGGGCGAGGGCCAGCCGGAAGCGGTAGCGTTGCCCGTCGGACAACTCCCGCGGCGTCCGCAACAACAGCCGGGCCTCGGACAACCCGCACGCGCTCAGGCGGTTCAACCGCTCGATCAACGGCCCCGGCAACGCTTCCACCAAAGGCGTCTCCGGCAATGCCATCGCCATCACGTCCGCCGCCCCGAGTTGCTTGGCCGCTTCCCGCAGCAGGGACGATTTCCCACTCCCCGACGGCCCGGTGAAGAGGACGATGTCCCCCGGCCGGATGTCGAGTTCCACGTTGTCCGCGATGACGTGCGGCGGCTCCGTTTCGGCCAAGCCGAACAGGTCGGTGACTTGGTCGGTGGCCAGCGACCGGCGGACGGGGGCGAAGGCGTAGCGGATGGTGATGGGGGTCATGGGAGTGGCTCCTGAGAGGTTTTGGTTTTCAGCTCCAACGGAGCGTCCGCTTGTAGCCAGGCCCGGGAGGGCCTGGACCAGACGGGACCAAATGTTTTCAAGCCCTGACGGGGCGGCCGGACGTGGCGCCCAGTTCCGGCCGCCCCTTCAGGGCTTGAAGAAGGGGAATCGAATCGCGTTCCAGGCCCTCCCGGGCCTGGCTACAAGCGGACGCTCCGTTGGAGCTGAAAACCAAATCACGCCCCTCACCACACC
>JAYUGD010000146.1:0-2394 GCA_043767785.1 Zavarzinella sp.
CGGGTCGGGGATCGGCTCCGCCGTCACTTCCACGAAGCCGCAATTCCGATACACCGTGATCCCTTTGGCGTTGGTTGTGTAGACATCGAGAAAGAGTTCTGGGACACAACTTGACGAACTGAGGGCCAGCAAAGCGGCCTCGTCGATGAGGTGCCGGACGATGGCGGTGCCGTACCCTTTGCTCTTGATGGTCGGGTTGACCGCGAGCAGGGGGATGTATAGGTGGGCCTGCCCGTTGGTGAACAGGCCGTGATCGTCGCATTCTTGGAGCGTACCGAAGCCGACCACCTGCCCGTCCGTATCCTGATACGCCCACAGTCGGCATTGCCCGAACGCCATCCGCTGCGGAATGTCTTCCCTCAACAGACGGCCCACATAGGGATCGGCAAAAGGCCAACCCGCGATTGTTTGGAACTCCGGCGAGTCCAATTCAACCGGCCGTGGGCGTAATGGGACGGGAGTTTGGTCTGGCATGGCGGCAGGCGGGGAATGAAAACCGGACGTCCCTAACGGCGTCCGGTCACGAGTTTCGCCACTTCAAGGACCGTTTATATTGACGCTGCTGCTTCGGCGTGGCGGGCTGCCAGTCGGCCGGGAGCGGCGGGAGCGCGTCGATCCGCCGGCGGGCTTCTTCGACTTCGCCCGCGGACAGGGCCGGCTGGTGGCGAGCCGCGGGGCCGACGGCGAGCTTGGGCGTCACCCAGCGCGAAAACAATCGGTGCATATCCCATAAGGCGGCCCCGAGGGCGTCCCGCCCTTCCAATTCCCAGCACGGCACGTCGGCCTTGACGCCCAAGGCGTACATCTCCGAGGCTAGGACGAACAAGTCCGAGGCCTCCGTCCGCCAGACCGTTTCGACTTCGGGGTCGAACGCCACGCGGCCGGAAAAGACGGCCTTCCCCCACTCGCGGACGGCGGAGCAAAACTGGCAGCACAGCGTGGCGTGGTAGCGCAGCGCGTCGTCGAGGGTGGCGCACTCCATGCCTTCGCCGTTCTCGCACCGGGACACTTGGGTGTCGAGGCCGGCGACGAAGGCACGAACTTCGGCTAATTCAAAAGTCGTCATGGCCGCCCCCTTTCCACGATGGCTGAACGCACTGAGTGAAATTCTTGGCGTCGCACCGACATATCATATCGGCCGAATCTATTCATATTAGCACGGATATGGATACGAAATCATTGCAATTTTCAAGACCGGCTGCCGGGATCGCGGGTTCGCCCGCCGGTAAGATTCACTCGGAGACATCATCGGGAACACATGCTCCCCATTTTTCTGAAACGCCAGTCGCGACGCGGCAGGTGCTTGGTTGCGTGATAATTCGGTCACATCGGCACCGGCGAGTTATCCTTCGGCGGCAGCGGCAGGACCGGCGTCAGTTCCGACTTTAAGTCGAACAGCGGCGGCAGGCCGTTGAAGCGGGTGGCGGGGTCTTGGCCGGGGAGGCACCAGTAGAGCGTCTTCTGGAAGCGGCGGGCGACGACGAAGAGGGCGGCGCGGGCGCGGTAGAGCGTCCGCTCGGAGATGCCGGCGGCGGTCGCCTCGGCCAGCACTTCGTCGGACGGGCGGCAGTGCTTTTCCAGGATCGTCGCCAGCCATTCCTCGGCCGTACTCTTGACTGCGCGGCCCACATCGTCGGCCGTCAGTTCTTCCTCGTCGTCTTGCCACATCACTCGCCCGCCGAGCAAGACGAACGCCTTCGCGGGCGGGATGAGGCCGAGGTTTGACTTGGTCATCGTCAGGAGGCGCATGTCAGGGTGGTACGGGTGCTTCCCCAACAGCCACGCCACGCGGGCGGCGGCGATGATGCCGACGCTCCCCAGCCCGCGGTGCATCGCCGGCCCGCCGGCCCGCTTGCGCAGGTGCCGCAGCAGCAGGATGGCGCAGCCCGTCTCGGCCGCCACGGCGGCCAACGGCGTCAGGGCTTGGCGGACGGTGTGGTCCGTGTTCGGGGACGCGCCGCGCTCCAGGCAGGCCGACAGCGGGTCGATGACCGCAAGTCTCGCCCCGACTTCGATGATCGCCTCGCGCAGCCGTGCGGTGTCGGCGGGGAACCGCGGCGGGGCGGCCGAGTCCCAGACGCGCACGCGCGACAGGTCGGCCCCGGCGGCGGCCAACCGCGGCACGACCGTGCTGGCCGCGTCGTCCTCGGCCCCGACCATCAGAGTGGCCGACGGTTGGTCGGCGCGAGAGAAGCGAGCGGCCAGTTCACAGGTCAACGTCGATTTCCCGAGTCCTGGGTCGCCGTCGAGGATGACCAGTTTCCCGGCCGGCAGCCACGGCTCCCATAGCCAATGAACGGGTTGCCGGACGATTTCCGAGGCGAATTGAAAGGACATGGAAGGCATCCGAGATGTGGTGATGGAGTGCGAGCGTCGCTTTTCGCTCCGCGAAAA
>JAYUGD010000147.1:0-2392 GCA_043767785.1 Zavarzinella sp.
CAACGCCCTGCGGGACGCGATGGCCAAGGAAACCGAACTCTTCTTCGCCCACGTCATGCGGGAAGACCGCAGCGTTTTGGAACTGCTGGATTCCGATTACACGTTCGTCAACGACCGCTTGGCGAAGCACTACGGCCTCCCGGACGTGAAAGGCGCCGACTTCCGCAAGGTGAAACTGGCCGACCACACCCGCGGCGGCGTCCTCACGCAAGCCAGCGTCCTGACGGTGACATCCAACCCGACGCGGACCTCGCCCGTGAAGCGGGGCAAGTGGATTCTGGAAAACATCCTCGGCACGCCCCCGCCCCCGCCCCCGCCGGACGTGCCGGACCTCGACGACGAGAAGAAGGGGCCGCTGACCGGCTCCCTGCGGCAGCGGATGGAAAAGCACCGCGAGAACGCCTCCTGCGCCACCTGCCACGCCAAGATGGACCCGCTCGGCTTCGGTCTCGAAAACTTCGACGGCGTCGGCGGCTTCCGTACCTCCGACGGCAACTTCAAGGTCGATCCGAGCGGTGTCCTGCCGGACGGGGCCAAATTCAGCGGCCCGGCCGACCTAAAAAAAGTGCTGCTCGGCAAGTCGGATGCGTTCCGCCGCAACCTCGCCGACCGCATGTTGACCTATGCCATTGGCCGGGGCCTGGAGTATTACGACGCCTGCACGCTGACGGACATCGTGACGCGCCTGAAGACAAATGAGGACCGTTTCTCCAGCCTCATCATGGGCGTCGTCGCCAGCGATACGTTCCAAAAACGACGCGGCGGTTTGAATCCGACGAAGTAACGTGTTACTCTAATTGAAGACAGAACCTCCCGCCGACCGACCGATTCCCTGACTCCACCCGCCAAAAGGCCAATCCATGACCGCGATCATGAACCGCCGGACCGCACTCAAAGGCCTCGGGACGGCGATCACGTTGCCGTGGCTCGAAGTGATGACGCCGACGCTATCGGCCGCCGGGGCGGCGGCCAAGCCGGTAACGCGAGTGGCGTTCATGTACGTCCCCAACGGCGTCCACATGCAGGACTGGACGCCGAAGGCCGTCGGCACGCTCGGCGAATTGCCGCACATTCTTGAACCGCTTAAAGACTTCAAGGCGTCGATGAACGTCTTCTCCGGGCTGGCCTTGGACAAGGCCAAGGCCAACGGGGACGGCCCCGGCGACCACGCCCGCGCCCAAGCCGCGTTCCTGACGGGCCGGCAGCCGCGGAAGACCAACGGGGCCGACATCCGGGCCGGGCAGTCCGCGGACCAGTGGCTGGCCCAGCACATCGGCGATTCAACCAAGTTCTCCTCCTTGGAAATCGGCATCGAGCCGGGCCGGCAGGCCGGCAACTGCGACTCCGGGTACAGTTGCGCTTACCAGTCGAACTTCTCGTGGCGCAACGACACGACGCCGAACGCCAAGGAAATTGACCCCCGGCTGGTGTTCGACCGCCTCTTCGGCAACGGCACCAGCAAGGACAAGGAAGAGACCCGCGAGAAGCGCGACCGCCTCAACAAGAGCATCCTCGACTTCGTGAACGACGAGGCGAAAAGCCTCAACACCCAACTCGGGGCGTCCGACCAGCGCAAGATGGACGAGTACCTGACCGCCATCCGCGAACTGGAACTGCGCATCGAGAAGTCGAAGGAAGTGAAGAATGCCAAGCCGGCGTTCAAGCCGACGATGGCCGCCCCGACCGCCATCCCGAAAGACGCGCAGGAACACATCCGCATCATGGGCGACCTGATGGTCCTCGCCTTCCAAGCCGACCTGACGCGGGTGGTCACGTTCCCGTTCGCCAACGACGGCAGCAACCGCTCTCACCCCGTCATCGGCGTACCGGAAGGCCACCACGAGTTGTCCCACCACGGCAAAGACGCCAAGAAGCAGGAGAAGATTCGCAAGATCAACCGCTTCCACATTGAGCAGTTGGCCTACCTCACGGGCCGGCTGGCGGCAGTCAAGGAAGGCGAAAAGTCGCTCCTCGACTCGTCGATGATCGTCTATGGCAGCGGCATCGGCGACGGCGACCGCCACAACCACGACGACTTGCCGATCCTCATGCTCGGCGGCGGCAACGGCCTCGTGAAGACCGGCCGACACATGCAGTTCCCCAAAGACACGCCGCTGATGAACCTTTACCTGGCGATGTTCCACCGCCTCGGCTGCCCGACGAAGACGTTCGGGGACAGCACGGGCGTTTTGCCCATCTGACATATTTACTGTACGGGGGGTTTGTTAGCCGCGACGCGGAGGCTTTGCGCAGCGGAGCGAGTCCCGAACTGTCCCTAAGTGGGGAAGCCGCGGAGTTCCGTGGCCGTCAAAGGACGCGCTCCGCTGCGCAAAGCCTCTGCGTCGCGGCTAACAAATCCCCGCATCGTGGCCGGTCTGCGAGTGGCCCCTCC
>JAYUGD010000148.1:0-6783 GCA_043767785.1 Zavarzinella sp.
AGACCGCTTAAAAGCGGGACTCCAACGCGACCGCCTCACGGCGGAATTACAAAGATGTCCGCCGCCGGCTCAGCCGCCACCGCGCCAACAGCAAATAAATCGACGCCGTGACGATGCCCATGAACCCGCCCAGGTAGCTGAAGTTGTGCATCGTCCCGACGCGGGCGAACGCCACTTTGTCCGTCACGCCCGCGGGATACCAGTACGGTGGCAAGTTCGACTCGGTGATGACGACACTCGCGACGGCCAAGGCCGTCAAGCCAACGCCCAGCGCCGTGCTGGCCGCGACGGCGTAGGCCGTCAGGCACTTGCGCAGGTACGTCCGCCCGTCGGGCAGGACCAAGCCCACCGATAGTACCGGCACGCCGATGAACAAGCCCATCCACCACGAGGCCAGCCAGCCGACAACGGACGCGCCGAGCCGGGTCCGGAACTCCTCGGGGAACCGGAACTGGTCGAACTTGAAGGCGTGGAAGTAGTCCGGCGAGACGGCGTACGAAATCTGGTCGTGCAGGGCGCCGTACGCGCCGGCGACGAGGCAGCCGACGACGAGGAGGAGGGGGAAGAGGGCGCGTTTGGTCACGGCTTCTGGGAGCCGTCTTTTTCTTCGCCTTTCAGATCACCGCTGATGTGACTGACGCCTTCAAAATCAAAGATGATCGGCGACCCGCCCGGGGCAACATAAATGGCGGTGCCGTCCCGCACGACGATCGCATTCTGGTGATCCACTTCAAATTGATCGCCGTTGATCAGAGCGACGGTGAACGGCCGGAATGGCATCCGCCGCTGTAGGCCTTTCAGCGTATCGTCAAAAACTTCGACTTGCATGACACAGACTCCAAACACGAGTTATCGCCACGCTTATTTTCAACGATTTCAACCGAGAAGTCAAACCCCGTCGCCCAAGTCGTAAATCTCTTCCGCGTCCAACACCAGATCGTTCCGCTGGAACAGCTTGGCGATCGCCGCCTTGTGAATCCGCATCTTCGTGCCGCCGACGCCGAGGGCGCCGTAGCAGATCACGCCGTCGATCTCGACGGCCTTGGCGCCCACGTCCACGCCTTCGATGCCGACGGGGGGGACGGCGTTCAGGTCGATGGCCACTTTCAGGGCCTTGGCTTGCGCCCGCAGCTTGGCCGGCAGCAGCAC
The DNA here is from genome assembly GCA_043767785.1 of Zavarzinella sp. Lineage (GTDB taxonomy): Bacteria > Planctomycetota > Planctomycetia > Gemmatales > Gemmataceae > Zavarzinella. The sequence continues at coordinate 1,150 of JAYUGD010000148.1, forward strand.
GGCGCCGGCGGCGCCGGCGGCGAAGACGAGGTCGCGGCCGTCGAGGGCCTTCGGGCCGTCCGTGGAACTGCCGGTGGCGACGGCCTCCACGTTGGCGGCCGGGTGCTTGGCCTTGATGGCGGCGCACACGGCTTGGGCGCGCTCCAGCGCGCGGGAGCCAATGCGGACGTGCGCGCCTTGCCTCGCCAACAGGCGGGCGACGCACTGCCCCACCGGCCCGGTCCCGCCGAGGACGAGGGCTTTCGCCTTCGACAAGTCGAGGTGCTTGCCCGCGGCCCGGACGGCGGCGGCGGCCGTCGTATTGGCCCCGTTGCAGTCGAGCATCACGGACACGCTCAGGCCGAACTTGGGGAGCAAACTCTTGACCACCTCGGCCAAGATCGCCTCCCCGGCCGCCACGTCGCTGCCGCCGACGAAGACGGCCGTGGACACCAAGTCCTTCGGCCCGCGCGTGAAGATCGCCCCGTGGACCAACCCCTGCACCTGCACCGGCGTCACGCCCGCGTGGGTGAACAGAAAGTCGGCCCCGGCGTCCACGGCCACCACGCGGTCGAAGACGGACGCTTGCGCGTCGGTGTCCAGTTGGATGAGGATCTTCTTCTTTTCGGACATGGGGCCTCCGCGATTTCGGATTGCGGATTGCGGATTGCGGATTGGAAGAAATGACGGGCGGGACGGACGCGGATTGCGGACCGGACGCGGCTTTGAAATCCGCAATCCGAAATCCGCAATCCGAAATCAAAAAATCACTCGAACGGGTGCTTGGTTTCCTTCTTGGCGATGATCTCGTCGATCTTCGGCTCGCCGGTCATGGCGCGCTTGATGGCCAGCTTCACGGCCTCGTAGTTGTTCTTGTAGATCTTCGGCTTGCTGTCCGACTTCGGGTCGATGTACACGCCGCACACGATCACGAGGTCTTCGGCCAGGTGCTTGGCGATCACGCCCTCGGCGACCGAGTCCACGACGGCGCGGGCGACGGCGGCCTGCACCGGCCCGAACATGTCGATCACTTGCTTGCTGCCCTTGAGGGTCACCTTCGTGATCATCACCGTGGCCGGCTTGCACACGATGTTGGGGCTGACGACGGCCAACAGGTTCGAGTGGCCGCTCGACTGGTTGGCCAGGGCGTTGGCGAAGGCCACGCCCACGGGGCCGTCCTTCGACCCGATCAGCAGGTCGATGTGGGACACGTTCGCGAGGTCCGACCCTTCAATGACCAACGCTTCGCCGATGAACATGGACATGGACAATCTCTCCGGGGGAAAGGGGAAACACCTTGGGGACACGATAGTGGGCGGGCCGGCAAAGAGAAGGGAGGAGGGAGGAGGGAGGAGGGAGGAGAGAAAACCAATATCCCCGCTTGAGTCGTACAATAAGGGTGGTTGAATTCCGTGGGAGGGAAAGTCATGACGCAAGACAATTTCATGGGCATGTTGCAAGAGTTGCGGTCGCGGCAGCCGTACAAAGTGTTCACGGTCGAGTTGCACGGCGGCCAGCGGTTCGAAGTCGATCATCCGGGAGCGCTGATCGCCCGAGACGGCGTGGCAGTGTTTCTGGCCCCCGGCGGCGTGCCGAAATGGTTTGACCACGAAAGCGTGCTGCAATTCATTGGCGCCGGCTCGAATGCCGAGACGACCGACGCGGCCTGACCGCTGCCGGTTTTCGTCTTCTATCATCCCTCATCCTTCATCTCTCATCCCTTCCGAAGTCCCTCTCGAAGTCCCCGCGCCCGGTCGTACACTCATCCCCATGCGGTTCGACACGCTTGCCATCGTCGGGGCGGGGCTGCTCGGCGGGTCCGTGGGGTTGGCGGCGAAAGCTCGCGGCATGTGCCGGCACGTCGTCGGCGTCGGCCGGAATGCGGCCACACTGGGCCGCGCCAAAGAGCTTGGCATCCTCGACGAGTTCACCACCAACTTGGCCGCCGGCGTCGCCGCGGCCGACATCGTCGTCGTCTGCTCCCCGGTGGACCTGATCGCCAAGCAATTGCTGGAAGCCGCCGCGGCCGTCAAGCCCGGCGCGCTGCTGACGGACGTGGGCAGCACCAAGGGGAACATCGTCCGCGACGTGGAGGCGCGCCTGCCGCCGGGCGTCACGTTTGTCGGGGCGCACCCGCTGGCCGGGTCCGAGAAGCAGGGGGCCGAGTTCGCCAAGGCCGACCTGTTCGTCAACCGCGTCTGCGTGCTGACGCCGACGGCTAACACCGACGGCGCCGCCTTGGGGCGGGCAACGCAATTCTGGGAAGCGGTCGGCGGCACGGTGAAAATCCTCTCCCCCGAAGAACACGACCTGGCGCTGGCCACCACCAGCCACTTGCCGCACTTCGTCGCCGCGCTGCTGGCCCGGCAACTGCCGGACGTGTGGAAGCCGTTCACGGCCACCGGCTTCCGGGACGCCACCCGCATCGCGGCCGGCGACCCCCACCTGTGGGCGGCCATCGCCCGCGAGAACGCCCTGGCCGTCAGCCACGCGCTGGCCGCGTTCGCCGGGCAACTGGACAAGCTGCGGGACGCCGTGTTGAGTCAGAACGGGGACGACTTGGTCCTCCTGTTGGCCGAAGCGAAAAGGGTGCGCGATGCTCTGGGAAGTTGAAATCCGCCCGCTGGGCAAAGACGGCGAGCGGGAGCGGGTGTGCGACGAGTTCGACCTGCTGACTCATTCCGACCGCGGCGGCGACTGGGTGTCGTCCAGCTCGCGCGGCTACCTGCTCGAAGGCGAGTTCACCGACGACGAGGCCGGCCGCCTGACGCGGGAACTGCTCGTGGACACGGTCGTCGAAGAGTCCACGCTGAACCGCATCGACCACGTCTCGGCCACCTACAGTTTCACCGTGCTGCTCAAGCCCGGCGTGATGGACCCCGTCGCCGAGAGCGTCCTCGACGCCGCCCGCGACCTCGGCACCCCGCTGCTGGCCGTGCGCACGTTCCGCCGCTACTTCGGCCCGGAAAACATCCCCTCGGCCGACCGCGACCTGTTGTTCCGTAAGGTGTTGGCCAACGACGCCATCGAACAGGTGATCGTCGGCCCGCTGAAGGCCGAACACTTCGCCCTCGGCAAGCCGTACAGCTTCAAGAAGACCGTCGTCCCGCTGTTGAATCTCACCGACGACGCGTTGGTGAAACTCAGCAAGGACGGGCAACTGGCCCTGAACCTAGACGAGATGAAGACGGTGCAGGCCCACTTCAAGGAGCAGGGCCGCGACCCGTCCGACGTGGAGTTGGAATCGGTCGCCCAGACGTGGAGCGAACACTGTTCCCACAAGACGCTCAAGGGGACCATTGACTACACGCTGATCGCCGACGGCGAGCGCAAGACGATCCGCTACGGCAACCTGCTGAAAGAAACCATCTTCGGGGCGACGCAAGAACTGCGCAAGCGCTTCGGCGCGGACGACTGGTGCGTCAGCGTGTTCGCCGACAACGCGGGCGTCGTGACGTTCGACGACAACTTCCACGCCTGCATCAAGGTCGAAACGCACAACCACCCGTCGGCCATCGAACCTTACGGCGGCGCCAACACTGGCCTCGGCGGCGTGATCCGCGACCCGATGGGCACCGGCCTCGGGGCCAAGCCGATCTGCAACACGGACGTCTTCTGCTTCGCCAACCCGGACTTCCCGCCGGACGAGCTGCCGGCCGGCGTCATCCACCCGCGCCGCACGATGATCGGCGTCGTCTCCGGCGTCCGCGACTACGGCAACCGCATGGGCATCCCCACGGTGAACGGGGCCATCGTCTTCGACGAGCGGTATCTCGCCAACCCGCTGGTCTTCTGCGGCACGCTCGGCATCATCCCCGTGGGCAAGGTCGAGAAGGCCGCCAAGCCGGGGGACTACATTGTCGCCGTCGGCGGCCGGACCGGGCGCGACGGCATCCACGGGGCGACGTTCTCGTCACTCGAACTGACCCACGAATCGGAAACGGTCAGCGGCGGGGCGGTGCAGATCGGCAACGCCATCACGGAAAAGAAGGTGCTGGACGTGATCTTGCAGGCCCGCGACCGCGGCCTGTACACCGCCATCACGGACTGCGGGGCCGGCGGCTTCTCCTCGGCCGTCGGCGAGATGGGCGCCGACCTCGGGGCCAGCGTGCAGCTCGACCAGTGCCCGCTGAAATACGCCGGCCTGAGCTACACGGAAATCTGGATCTCCGAATCGCAAGAGCGCATGGTCCTGTCCGTCCCGCCGAAGGACTGGCCCGAACTGCACGCCCTCTGCGCCGGCGAAGGCGTCGAGGCCGCCATCATCGGCACGTTCGAGGCCACCGGCCGGCTGAAGCTGAGTTACAACGGCGAACCCGTCGGCGACGTGGCGATGCACTTCCTGCACGACGGCCGGCCCACCACGGCCAAGGTCGCCGAGTACGAAGTGAAGCCGGCCGCGCCCGCGACCGGCGGCACGGCCATGCCGGCCGCGGACGCCCTGCTGAAAATCCTCGGCAGTTACTCCGTCTGCTCCAAGGAGTGGGTGATCCGGCAGTACGACCATGAAGTGCAGGGCGGCAGCGTCGTCAAGCCGTTGACCGGCGTGATGAACGACGGCCCGTCCGACGCCGCCGTGGTAATGCCCGTCCTCGGGTCGATGAAGGGCCTGGCCGTCGCCTGCGGCATTAACCCGCGCTACGGCGACCTCGACCCGTACCACATGGCCGCGACCGCCATCGACGAAGCGATGCGCAACGTCGTCGCCGTCGGCGGCAACCCGGCCCGCACGGCCATCCTCGACAACTTCTGCTGGGGCAACGTCAACGACCCGGCCATCCTCGGCTCGCTGGTCCGCACCGCCGAGGCGTGCCGGGACGTGGCCCTCGCCTTCGGCACCCCGTTCGTCAGCGGCAAGGACTCGCTGAACAACCAGTACACCAGCGCCGACCGCAAAATCTCCATCCCCGGCACACTCTTGGTGACGGCGATGGCCCACGTCGGCGACGTGCGCCAGTGCGTGACGATGGACCTGAAAGAAGCCGGCAACGAGTTGTACCTGGTCGGCGCCACGAAGAACGAACTCGGCGGCTCCCACTACTACATGGTGACGGGCACGACCGGCGGCCAAGTCCCCACGGTCGATGTGGCGACCGCCCCGAAAATCTTCGCCGCGATGCACGCCGCCATCACCCAAGGCCTGGTCCGCGCCTGCCACGACCTGAGCGAAGGCGGCTTCGCCGTCTCCACCGCCGAAATGGCCTTCGCCGGCGGCCTCGGGGCCGACATCACCGATTTGAAGAACGCCGCCCCCGGCTTGGACGACACCGCGAGACTGTTCAGCGAATCGGCGACGCGCTTCCTGGTCGAAGTGAAGCCGGCCAACGCCGCCGCACTGAAGAAGCTCTTCGAAGGCCTGCCGCTGACCAAGGTGGGCACGACAGTCAAAGAACCGCGATTGCGCATCGCCGGGGCCGACAGCGAATGGGTCGTGTGGACGAAACTGGACCACTTGAAAGAAGCGTGGCAGAAGCCGCTGCGGTGGTGAGGTCTTGGCGAGCCGACGGCGTGACCGCACTTTCTGGGGCCGGTTTTCACCCCGGAGGGGTGGCAGCCATTAGCCCCGGGTCGCCGCCGCGGCGCACCCGGCGAAAGACATGACACATAAATTCTTCGACCCCGGCAGGGGTCGCAGAACGTGCCTGCCGCTGTCTG
>JAYUGD010000149.1:0-2387 GCA_043767785.1 Zavarzinella sp.
AGAGGGGGCCGGGGGGTGAGGTGGTTTTGAGATTCCCCCATGGCGAACCGACCGATCCACTGGCACGAGGGCATGTTCCTCCGGCCGCACCACTTCCAGGCGGCCGAGCGGAACGCCCGCACGGCGGGGTTCCAGCAACTGCAATTCGGCGAGGCCCACTACTGGGGCGTGCGCCGCATCCGGTTCGACGAGGAGGCTCTGGGGGCGTTCCGCTTCGTGCTGCGGTCGCTGGAAGTGCGCCTGCGGGACGGCACGGCCATCGTGCTGCCGGACGAGGCCGGGGAACTGGCCATCGACTTGAAGCCGGCGTTCGCCGCCCAGAGTCGCGTGGACGTGTTCTTGGCTCTGCCGCAGTGGAAGAGCGGCGGGCCGAATGCGGCCGACGGCGACACACCCGACCGCCGGTACTCCGTCGAACACCTGTCGCTGGACGACGAGAACACCGGGGTGAACCCGCAGCCGTTGGCCGTGCGCCGGCTGAACGTCCGGCTCCTCACGGGATCGGACGACCACGCCGGGTTCGAGACCATCCCGCTCGCCCGCTTGGTGAAGGCCGACCGGGCCGAGGCGACGCCGAAGGTGGACACCAGTTACATCCCGCCGCTGCTCGGCTGCGACGGCTGGCGCCCGCTGCAACACGACCTGTTGCAGCAAGTCTTCCACCGGCTCAACACCAAGATCGAAGTGCTGGCCGGCCAAGTGACCTCGCGCGGCATCACGCTGGACAGCCACTCGCCGGGGGACGCCCGCCGGTTGCACCAGCTCGCCCAACTCAACGAGGCGTATGCCCTTTTTGGCAACTTGGCGTTCGTCCCCGGCGTCCACCCGCTGACGGCCTACTTGGAATTGTGCCGGCTCGTCGGCCAACTCAGCATCCTCGGCGAGTCGGCCCGGCCGCCGCAATTGCCGCGCTACGACCACGACGACCTCGGCGGCTGCTTCTGGCGCGTGAAACAGTACCTCGACGCGCTGCTCAACGACGTGGAAGAACCCGCGTATCAAGAGCGTGTGTTCACCGGGGCCGGCCTGCGGATGCAGGTGACGCTCGAACCGGCGTGGCTCGAATCGGCGTGGCTGCTGTTCATCGGCGTGCGCAGCACGCTGACGCAAGACGAGTGCGTCCGCCTGCTGACGCGGCCGGAAAAGCTCGGCATGAAGATCGGCGGATCCGACCGCGTGGACACGATCTTCACCAAGGGCCAGGACGGCCTGCGCTTCACCCCGAGCAACCGCCCGCCGCGCGACTTGCCCAGCGCCGGGAACCTGACCTACTTTGAAGTGCCGAGGGATTTGAACTCGGCCGAATGGCAGCACGTCCAGCGGTCGCTGAGCCTGGCCATCCGCATCCGCGAAGGGGACATCATCGGCAACATTCAGGGGCAGCGCGAGTTGACGATCAAGGCCGGCGGCCAGAATGCGACGATGTCGTTCACGCTGTACGTGACGCCGAACACGGGGAAAATTTCGTAAGTGAGCCGAGCGACGTAAATCGCCGGGTGATGGGCTTGAGCGCACCACCCGGCGACTTACGTCGCTCGGCTCACTTACGAAAATCTACTTCAGTTCCTTGATGTAAATGTTCTTGAACCACAACTTGTCCCCGTGATATTGCAACTCGAACGGCCCGGACGCCGGCAGCGGCTTGCCCTTCTCCCAGTAGTTGGCCAGCGCGGCGTTATCGACCACCAGTTCGCCGTTGAGGTGAATCGTCACCTTGTCCCCCTTCATCACGATCTTGAAGGTGTTCCACTCGCCGACCGGCTTGTCGGCCTTCTTGATCGGCGTTTTGCCGGGGCTGCCGGCCGGGTTGTTCCACAGGCCGCCGGAGCCGGTGTTGGCGTCGGCCTTCAGGCTGGGGCTGAGGTTTTCCGAGTCCCAAATCTGCACCTGCGGGTTGCCGCGGAGGTAGAGGCCGCTGTCCCCGGCCTTTTCGATTTTCCAGTCGATCAGCAATTCGATGTCGCCGTAGTCCTTCACGGTCTGAAGGCTGGCGCCGACTTTCTGGCCCTTCTCGTTCGTGGAGGGCGTGTGGACGATGACGCCGTCCACGACCGCCCACGACGCGGCCACGATCTTGTCGCGGGCTTCTTGCAGTTTGGCCTGGTCGGCCTCCGACTTCTTGCGCTCGCTCATGTCGATGTGGCCCTTCCAGCCGGAAAGGTCTTTGCCGTTGAAGAGGGCGGTGAAGCCCTCCGGCGGCGTGTTGTCGGCCGCCATCAATGGCGTGGCGAGCAGGAGCAGAAACAGGGAACAGGTGAGACGCATGGGAGAAAACCTCGAAGTAAGTGGAACCCGTTTAGCCGCAATACCGTTCGTTATCCTATATGAACTGTCTCGGCAAAGGTTTGCGTCAATGGCGGCGGGTGGCGGTGGTGGGGGCGCTTCTT
>JAYUGD010000150.1:0-6757 GCA_043767785.1 Zavarzinella sp.
TGTACTCCTCACGCTCCGCGTGAGGATTCGCTTTTCGCCCGCGACGCTTGCCGTCGCGACGAGAAGCCCTTCCTCACGCGGAGCGTGAGGAGTACATCAACCCACATGGAGCCGCCACGATGGCCGGCCCGCCGACACTGCAATTCCTCGGGGCGGCGGGAACCGTCACCGGCTCCAAGTACCTCGTCAAGCACCGCGGTCAACAGGTCTTGTTGGACTGCGGCATGTTCCAAGGCTTGAAGGAACTGCGCCTGCGCAACTGGATGAAGCCGCCGTACAACGCCCGCGAAGTCGCGGCCGTCGTCCTGAGCCACGCCCACATTGACCACAGCGGGTACTTGCCCCTGCTCGTCAAGCACGGCTTCCGCGGCCGCATCCACTGCACGCCCGCCACGGAAGACCTGCTGGAAATATTGCTCCCCGATTCCGCGCGATTGCAGGAGGAAGACACGGAGCGATCCAATCGCCAAGGGTACACCAAGCACTCGCCGGCGCTGCCGCTGTTCGACATGGAGGACGTGAAGGCGACACTGAAACTGCTGGACACGCACCCGTTCCGCAAGGAGTTCCCGGTGGCCGGGGACATGCGGGCGACGTTCCGGCCGATGGGCCACATCCTTGGCTCGGCCTCGGTGGACATGGCCATCGGCAAGCCCGACCCGCTGCGGCTCGTCTTCTCCGGCGACGTGGGCCGCTACGGCCGGCCGATCCTCCGTGACCCTGTGAGTGTGCCGGAAGCCGACGTGCTGCTGGTCGAGTCCACCTACGGCGACCGCCTGCACGCGGAAGACCCGATGGAAGCGCTCGCGGTCATCATCAACGACGCGGTGGCACTCGGCGGGGCGATCATCGTGCCGGCCTTCGCCGTGGACCGCACGCAAGAACTCATCTGGTGCATCAACCAGTTGGAGACCCAAGGCCGCATCCCGACGTTGCCGGTCTTCATCGACAGCCCGATGGCCATCGAAGTGACTGACCTGTACTCCCGCCACACCGGCGAACACAACTTCGACGCCTCCCTGTTCCACGGCGACCGCAACCCGATCCGCTCCCGCCGGCAGGAGATGATCCACACGCGGGACGAGTCCAAGGCCCTCAACGGCATGCACGAGCCGATGATCGTCATCGCCGGCTCCGGCATGGCCACCGGCGGCCGCGTCCTGCACCACTTGGCCGCCCGCCTCGGCGACCCGCGCACGACGGTGATGTTCGCCGGCTTCCAGGCCCAAGGCACCCGCGGCCGGGCGCTGGAAGAGGGGGCGAAGAGCGTCGTCATCCACGGCCGCGACGTGCCGGTGCGGGCCAAGATCTGCCGCCTGCACGGCCTCTCCGCCCACGCCGATCAAAACGAGCTGATGCGCTGGCTCGGCGAATTCCAACGCCCGCCGGCCCACTGCTACTTGGTCCACGGCGAGCCGGCCGCGGCGGCGGCGTTGGCGAAGCGGATTGAGGAAGAGTTGGATTGGCCGGTGTCGGCGGCGAAAGATCAAGAGATTGTGATGCTGACGAAGAACGTTGAGTGGCCGGGGTGATTGCCGCTTCGGCCCGCCCCGGGGTTCGCCGAGCCTCACCCACGGGCTACATTCCGTCGCCCCTCCGGGGCTGAAAACCGCAGACAATGTTTTAGCCCCGGATGGGGCGTCGGATTGTAGCTTGGGGTGAGGCTTTGCGAACCCTAAGGATAGTAAGCGGTCGGCCGAAAATTCTCCTTGCTCCCAAGTCCCTCCCCGCCAATAATCACCTTCCCGCCCGTTGGCCTCTCCTCTGCCGGAGCCGTCATGCGATTTCTATTTGCCGTCGTGTCTGTGCTGGCCGCCGTGCCGGCCTTTGCCTCCGATCCGGTCACCTTCCAAAAGGGGGACCACATCTCGATCATTGGCAACACGCTTGCCGACCGGATGCAGCACGACGGGTGGCTGGAGACGGAACTGCACGCCCGCTTCCCGCAGCACGAGTTGACCATCCGCAACATGGGGTTCTCCGGGGACGAACTGACGCTGCGGCTGCGCTCGGCCAATTTCGGCACGCCGGACGAGTGGCTGACGAAGACGAAGACGGACGTGGTCTTCGCCTTCTTTGGGTACAACGAGTCGTTCGCCGGGGAGGCGGGGTTGCCCAAGTTCAAGGCCGACCTGGCCGACTTCATCCGCAAGACGACGGCCCAAAAGTACAACGGCAAGACCAACGCCCGGCTGGTGTTGTTCTCCCCCATCGCCCACGAAGACTTGCACGACCCGCACTTGCCCGACGGCAAGGAGAACAACGCCCGGCTGAAGCTGTACACGGCCGCGATGGAAGAAGTCGCCAAGGCCGAGAAGGTACCGTTCTGCGACCTGTTTTCGCACACGCTGGAACTCTATTCGGTTGTCAAAGAGCCGATGACCATCAACGGCGTCCACCTGAACGACGAGGGCAACCGCGTCGTCTCCCGGCGGGTTTTGTGGTGCCTGACGCAAGTGTTGGACAACGTGGTGACGGACGATCTGAGGGCCAAAATCCGTCCGGCCGTCCTCGATAAGAACTTCCATTGGTTCAACCGCTACCGCACGACGGACGGCTACTCCATCTACGGCGGCCGGGCCGACCTGCGCTTCGTCGGCGGGCAGACTAACCGCGTCGTCGCCCAGAGGGAAATGGAAGTGCTGGACGTGATGACCGAGAACCGCGACAAGGCGATCTGGGCCGCCGCCCAAGGCAAAGCGTACAAGATCGACGACTCGAACACGCCAGACTTCATCCCGGTGACGACGAACAAGCCCGGCCCGTTGCCGGGCGGGAAGCACTTGTTCCTGAGCGGGGAAGAGGAAATCCAGAAGATGACCGTCGGCAAGGGGCTGCAGGTCAACCTGTTCGCGGACGAGAAGCGGTTCCCCGAGTTGGTGAACCCGGTGCAAATCCAGTGGGACGCCAAGGGCCGGCTGTGGGTGGCGACGTGGGCCACCTACCCGCACTGGAAGCCCAAGGAGGCGATGAACGACAAGCTCATCATTCTCGAAGACACGGACGGCGACGGCAAGGCCGACAAGATGACCGTCTTCGCGGACGGCCTGCACAACCCGACCGGGTTCGAGTTCGTGAATGGGGGCGTGATTGTCGCCCAGGCCCCGGACTTGCTGTTCCTGCAAGACACGAACGGGGACGACAAGGCCGACGTGCGGACGCGCGTGTTGCACGGCCTCGACTCCGCGGACACGCACCACACGTCCAATAGTTTCACGCGCGACCCCGGCGGGGCGCTGTACTTCCAGGAGGGGACGTTCCACCACACGCAAGTCGAAAGCCCGTGGGGGCCGGCCCAGCGCAACGCCAACGCCGGCGTGTACCGCTACGAGCCGCGGACGCAGAAGTTCGACGTGTACGTGACCTACGGCTTCGCCAACCCGCACGGCCACGCCTTCGACCGCTTCGGCCAGGACATCGTCGTGGACGGCACCGGGGCCGTCCCGTTTCACGCGGCCCTGTTCTCCGGCCACCTGAATTACCCGGACAAGCACGGCTCGCCGCCGACCGTGTATCGGCAGCGCACGCGGCCGTGCCCCGGCATGGAATATCTGTCGGGCACGCACTTCCCGAGCGAGTTTCAAAACAACCTGATCGTCGGCAACGTGATCGGCTTCCAGGGGCTGTTGCGCTACCGCATCGAGCCGAAGGAGTCGAGCCTGCAAGGGACGGAACTGGAGCCGATCCTGAGTTCCACGGACCCGAACTTCCGGCCGTCCGACATCAAGATGGGGCCGGACGGGGCGATCTATTTTTCGGACTGGCACAACCCGATCATCGGCCACATGCAGCACAACCTCCGCGACCCCAGCCGCGGCCGCGAACACGGCCGCGTTTACCGCGTGAGCTACGAAGGCCGGCCGTTGCAGACGGCCACGAAAATCGTCGGGGAACCGATTACCACACTGGTCAGCCTGTTGGAATCGCCGGACGACCGCGTGCGGAATCTCGCCCGCTTGGAACTGGAAGGCCGCGACCCCAAGGAAGCGCTGACGGCCGCGCTGAACTTCTACAACCGCAAAGACTCGACGCAGGAAGGCCGGGAAATCCGCGGCATGGAGGCCCTATGGCTGCACCAACGGCTCGACTACGCGAACCCGGAGCACTTGAAGGCCATGCTCCAGGCGACCGACTCGCGCGTGCGCGCTGCGGCTGTCCGCGTGCTGTGCTACTGGCGGGACCGCATCCCCGACGTGCTGGAACTGTTGAAGACCGCCGCCGCCGACGAGGCCGGCAACGTCCGGCTGGAAGCCATCCGGGCCGCGAGTTTCTTGACCGTTGCGGAGGCGGCGGAAGTGCCCCTCATCGCCGCGGATAAGCCGTCGGACGTGTACTTGGAATTCGTCACCAAGGAGACCATGCGGGCGCTCGACCCGTTCGTGAAGAAGGCGTTGGCGAGTGGGAAAGAAATCAACTTCACCACGCCGGCCGGGGCGCGCTTCTTCTTGAAGACCGTGAACACCGACCAATTGTTGAAGATGAAGCGCACGCCTGGCGTGTACCTGGAACTGCTGTTCCGGGCCGGAGTGCAGGACAACGTCCGCAAGGAAGCCCTGGCCGGCTTGGCCGCGACTTCCAAGAAGGGGGAACTGCCCGTTCTCTTGAACGCCCTCCGCACGCTCGACCAGCAAGCGGCCCAAGCGGAAGGGGTGGCGTTCGACCTCGTCCGCTTACTGACGGACCGCCCGGCCGCCGAGTTACTAGCGGCCCGCAAAGAACTTCAAGAGATCGCGGACACGGCTAAGACGCCGGTGATCCGCCGGCTGGCCCTCGCCGCGCTCGTGACGGCTGACGGTTCGCCGGACGCCGTGTGGGCCAACGCCCAGAAGTCTGTCGTCGCCTTGCAGGACACGGTGAATGCCGTGCCGCTGATGCGCGACGTGGCGACGCGGGCGGCCGTGTACCCGAAAGTGGCGCAACTGCTCGGCGGGTTGCCGGCGAACCTCGAAGCCGCGCTGCCGAAAGGCAAGCTGGTGACGGGCCGCTATGTGCGCGTCGATCTGCCCGGCAAGCAGCGGACGCTGACGCTGGCCGAAGTGGAAGTGATGAGCCAGGGGGCCAACGTCGCCCGCACCGGCAAGGCGACGCAGAGTTCCACGTCGAACGGCGGCGTCGCCGCGCGGGCCATCGACGGCAACAAGAGTTCCTCTTACGGCGACGGCGGCCAGACGCACTCGGCCGAGGGAACCGACAACCCGTGGTGGGAACTCGACCTCGGCGCCGAGTACCCGATTGAAACCGTCGTGATCTACAACCGGGCCGACGGCGCGTTGGGTAGTCGGCTGAATAACTTCACGCTGACCGTACTGGATAAGGGGCGAAACCCTGTCTTCACCAAGGACAAGAACCCGCCCCCGGCCGTGTCGGCGACGTTCGCCATCGGCACCGAGTCGCCGCGGCAGACGATCCGGCGGGCCGCCATGCTGGCGATGACCACCGTGCGCGGCAAGGAGGCCGACACTTTCCGCCACCTCGCCCCGCTGGCCGCCACGGACGACGACCGGGCCGCCGCCCTGCAAGCGATGCTCCGGCTGCCCATCGCCGAGTTCCCCAAGGAGAACGCGAAGACCTTGTTGGATTCGCTGACGGGCTACATCCGCAAATTGCCGACGGCCGACCGTACCACGCCGGCTGCTCTCGATTCGCTGCAATTGGCCGATTCGCTGGCCAGCCTGCTGCCGGCCGCCGAGGCAAAGGCCGCCCGCAAGGAACTCGGCGAGTTGGGCGTCCGCATCATCCGCGTCGGCACGCTGACGGACCAGATGCTGTACGACAAGGACCGCATGACGGTGCAGGCCGGCAAGCCGGTCGAGTTCGTGTTCGAGAACACGGACATCATGCCGCACAACTTCGTGATTATTCAACCCGGTTCGCTCGAAGAGATCGGCAACCAAGCCGAGGCGCAAGGCACGCAGCCGGGGGCGCTGGAACGGCACTACGTCCCCGCGTCCAACAAGGTGCTGCTGGCCAGCAAGCTGTTGCAACCGCAGTCGGGCGAAAAGCTGGCGTTCGCCGCCCCGAAGGAGCCGGGCATTTACCCGTACGTCTGCACCTACCCCGGCCACTGGCGCCGGATGCACGGGGCCTTGTACGTGGTCGCGGACTTGGAGGCGTACCAGGCCGACCCGGAAGGCTACCTGGCCAAGAACCCGCTGCCGATCAAGGACGAGTACTTGAAGTTCAACCGCCCGCGCAAGGAGTGGAAGCTGGAAGAACTGGCCCCCCTCGCCGACGCCATGAAGGACGGCCGCTCGTTCGCCACCGCCAAGCAAATCTTCACCATCGGCAGTTGCGTCTCGTGCCACAAGATGAACGGCGTCGGCCAAGAACTCGGCCCGGACCTGACGAAGCTCGACCCGATGATGTACAAGCCCAGCGAACTGCTTAAGCACATGCTGGACCCGTCGCTGAAGATTGACGCCAAGTACAAGACGTACACCTTCAACCTAAGCGCCGGCAAACAGGTCTCCGGCATGATCCTGGAGGAGACTAAAAAGACAGTCTTCGTGATCGAAAACCCGCTCGCCAGCGCCAAGCCCATCGTGCTCAGCGTGTTCGAGATCGATACCCGCAAGGAATCCCTCACGTCCATGATGCCGAAGGGCCTGCTGGACAAGATGACCAAGGAAGAAATCCTCGACCTGATCGCCTACCTCATGGCCAAGGGCGACGCCAAACACCCCCTGTTCCAAGGACTGCACGACCACCACAGCGGGAAGCATGAGCATTGAGAAGTTGATCATCGTCGCTTTTCGCT
>JAYUGD010000151.1:0-2381 GCA_043767785.1 Zavarzinella sp.
GTCACGGGTTTTCCATTCGCCGATTGAAAACCGCTCCCCCCCGGCGGATAATAACCCTCCCCGTGACCTCTCACCCGCCCGTCATCAGGAGTCTTGACCAATGAAGAGTTGCTTCGCCTGCCTCGTTGTCGCCCTCGCGGCCGGCCTCGCGCCGGCGGCGGAAAAAACCGCCCCCGTGAAGACGGGGGCCGGCGCCATGACCTTTGAAACGGTCCCCGGCTGGGGCCTGGACGAGAAGGGCAAGTCGGTCCTCGGCTCCACGCACGGCGGGGTCGCCGTCGGCAAGGACGGGACCGTCTACACCAGTTCCAGCCTCGGCGTGTTCGCCTTCTCCCCGGACGGCAAGGTGGTCAACCGCTTCCTCGGCGACAAGTACTCCAACATCCACGACCTGAAGATCAGCCAGGAGGGGGACGCCGAGTTCATCTACGGCGCCCGCAACAACAACGCCGAGGGGATCAAGTTCAACGCCAAGACCGGCGACATCGTCCTGAAGCTCCCCTTCCCCGAGGAGTCGGGCCTGAAGCTCGTCAAGCAGTTCAACCCGACGGCCATCACCGTCGCCCCGAACGGCGACATCTTCCTCTCGAACGGCTACGCCAGTAACCACATCTTCAAGTTCGACAAGGCCGGCAAGTACTTGAAGCACTTCGGCACGAAGGGCAACGGCCTCAAGGAGTTCAACACCGCCCACGGCATGACGCTCGACACGCGCTACACGCCGGAGCGGCTGTTGATCTGCGACCGCAACCACGCCCCGAACGGCCGGCTCGTGCACTACTCCCTCGACGGCGAGTTCATCGGCGAAGTCATCACCGGCCTCGGCATGCCGACCTCCGCGATCGTGCAGGGGGACTACGTCTCCGTGCCGGACCTCAAGGGCTGGGTGACGGTCCTCGGCAAGGACAACAAGATCGTCGCCGAACTCGGCAAGAACCCGGACCCCGCCAAGGGGGGCAACTTCAACATCCCCCAAGCCCAGTGGGTCGAAGGCGTCTTCAGCGGCACCCACGGCTCTGCCTGGGACAAGGACGGCAACCTGTACGTCCAAGACTGGAACGTGTCGGGCCGCATCATGAAGCTGGTGAAGGTGAAGAGCTGACGGGCATTGTGAGGCAACGCCCGTTTAGCCGCGACGCGGAGTCTTCGGAGCGGAGCGCGGCCTTCCTGACAGTCAGTGCTCCCCTGCGCGGCCGGCGATATTCTGCGAGAAGTTCGCGCTCCGCTCCGAAGACTCCGCGTCGCGGCTAAACGGGTTTTCGCGGCGACCCATTCAAACGCAAAAAGGCGGGCCACGCTCGCGGCCCGCCTTCGCCATGTTCACGCCAAGCCGGCCGTTAACCCTCCGGTCGCTGACGTTCCCGGCTCGCCCCCTCGCTGCGCTCAGCACCAAATCAATTGGGATTCTTCAAACGTCTTTGCCGGTTCAGAGTTAATGGGTTAGGCGAAATTCGCCGTGCGGACAACCGCATGGGACCCGGTCGCGGCCATCAACATTGGAGGTTCCCGTGGCGTTCAACCTTTCGCGGGCAGCGGTGGCCGCGGCGGCAGCGGCGGCCGTGGTGGCAGCGCTTGTCGTGTGGCGCCCGTGGCGGCCGGCGGCGCCGGTTGAAGTCAAACAGGAGGCCGTTGGCCCCCCCGCGGGTTCCGATCAAGGGGCGCTCGCGGGACAAGCGGAGCGCAGGTCGCTCATCCGCGGCGCCGTCGATGAGAGCGTGGACCTCTCGTCGATGAATAAGCCGAGTTGCAAATTGGGGCAAGCGCTGTCGCTGCTGCAAGACATCATCAGTGCGAAGTTGAAAACCGATGTCAAGCTGCGGATCAACTACCCGTTGTTTTCAGATGCGGACGAGACGAAGAAGTTATTGGACGAAAGCGAGATCGATTCAAAATTGTTCCGGACGATGGACGGCACGCCGTTGCGAGACGTGTCTTTCGGGTTTGCGTTGGACGCCGTGTTAAGGCCGGTCGCGTGGACGTTCCGAAGTCACCCCGACGGGATCGAGATCGTCCCCCGGCCGACTTTTGAAAATGATCCGGAGGAAATTCGTGGGGGCCGCACCGCGTTTTTCCGCGACGCGCTGAACCAGACGGTCGATTTGTCGTCGATGCAAGAGCCGGCTTACAAACTGGGCCAGACACTGGCGATCCTGCAAGACATTATCAACGCCAAGATGAAGACGAAAGCCGTCCGCCAAGAATTGTCGGCCCCGCTGGCCCGCGCCGTCTGGTTTCGGCCCTACGACGTCGCCATGTTGGACACCGAGATCAAGTTCTATTTGAATCAGGGCCTACGCACTTGATTTCCCCGAGGAATCCATCGCCTGACTGATAATTTTTTCCAAATAAGCCGGGTCCCATCCGGCGAGTTCTCGCGTTCC
>JAYUGD010000152.1:0-2372 GCA_043767785.1 Zavarzinella sp.
CATCGAGCGGCACGGCGACGCCATTCTGAAATTGGCCGCCCTCCCGGCGTTCACGTCGTGGCGGGCCGTCGCCAACGAATAAGTGGCCCCGCGCCGCACCCCGGACGGCTTGCTGGAAGTCCAATTCGCCGGCCACCCGCGGCCGACGCCGGTCGTCATCGAAGTCGAGAGCCGGGCGACCGCGGACAACGCCCGGCAAATGGCCGAGGCCCTGTCACTCGTGTTCCTCACCCAAGGCGTGTGGCCGGACGGCGTCCTGCTGGTGCTCAACGGCCCGCGGGACCCGGCGCCCGATGAGACGGCCACACTCATTTCGGCCGGCAGCACCGCCGGGGCGGCGATCCACTGGCGGACAGTCCGCGTCTGGCAACTTCAAGCTGACGACGTGTTCGCCGCCGGCGACGTCGGCTTGACGCCGCTGGTCCCGCTGACCCAAAGTACCCTCTCGCCGGCGGACTTGATGGCGCGCTGCCGCGCCGAAATTGACCGGCGGGCCAAGCCGGAGGAGCGGGACGAATTGTTGATCGTCACCCGCTTCTTGGCAGGGTTTCGTTACAATGACAGGACAATTTTGGACATTTTGATCGGAGGAAAGATGATGACTGAATCTCCCGAATTCGTCCGCTGGCGGACGGAATTCAAAACCGAGGGGTTGGTCGAAGGGGAGGCGTTGGGGAAAGCCATGGGTAAGGCCGAGGCCGCGCGTGAACTCATCCAAGACACGTTGCAAGCCCGGTTCGGCGAGATACCGGCCGACGTGACCGACTACTTGCTGACCGAGACCAACTTGGATCATCTCCGGCGCCTGAACCGCGTCGCGGTGACTTGCCCAGACTTGGCAACCTTCGCCGCCGCCCTCCACGCCGCCGCCCCCTGAGTCACAGCAAGTCGGCCACGCTGTTTAGAATCCGCGTCGGCCGGTACGGGTATCGCTCCACCTCGTCGCGCTGGGTGACGCCGCTTAACACCAGCACCGTTTCCATGCCGGCTTCCATGCCGGCGATCACGTCGGTGTCCATGCGGTCGCCGACCATGATGGTGTTTTCCGAGTGTTCGCCCAAGGCGTTCAGGGCGCTGCGCATCATCAGCGGGTTCGGCTTGCCGACGAAGTACGGCCGGCGGCCGCTGGCGCGCTCGATCAGGGCGGCGGCGGCCCCGCACGCCGGGATGAGGCCGGTCTCGGACGGCCCCGTGGCGTCCGGGTTGGTGGCGATGAATCTGGCCCCGGCGACGATGAGGCGGATCGCCTGCGTGATCTGGTCGAACGAGAACGAGTGCGTCTCCCCCAGCACGACGTACTCAGGCGCCTTGTTCGTCAGCGTGTAGCCGACGGCGTGCAGGGCGTGCGTCAGGCCGCTCTCGCCGATGACGTAGGCGGTGCCGTTGGGCCGCTGCATGGAGAGGAAGTGGGCCGTCGCCATCGCGGACGTGTACAGGTTTTCCTCGGGGATGTGCATGCCCTCGGAGGCCAGCCGGTGCGACAGGTCGCGCGGCGTGTACATGGGGTTGTTGGTGATGACGCGGAACGGGATGCCGGCGGCCAGCAGCTTGGTGACGAACTCCGGGGCGCCCGGGATCGGCCGGCGGCCGTGGACCAGCACCCCGTCCATGTCGAGCAGATAGGCCTTCGACGGCGTTCCCATGACTCCCCTTCGCTGGAAAATGGTCGGCGACGGGAATAGTCTAGCGAACGCCCACCCCCGAACCGACGGAGACACCGATGGACGGAATCCTCGACGGCGCCATCAACGGCGGCCTCATCGGCGGCATCGCCGGCGGTCTGGCGGCCGGCGTGATCGTCGGCCTCCTCGCCATCTTCCAGAAGCCGAAACGCTGCCCGGAATGCGACGAGCCGCTGCCGAAGACGCGCAAGCCGAAGAACCGCCGGCAAATGCTCTGGGGCGGCTGGACCTGCGAGAACTGCGGCTGCGAGATCGACCGCAAGGGGAAAAAGATTGAAGAGTGATTTTCAGGCCGGCCGCGCACCCCAATTGTGAAGGTCTGCCAAACTCCCTGCCATTGCGCGCGACCGATTCGGCGAAATCGTGGCAAACCGACGGGTTCGGCCTAGCGCACGGATGACCGGCAGACTATACGGTTGTGATGCCGTTATCCACGTCTCATTGACACCGCCGCGAGGCGGTCGTGTTGGAGTTCCGCTTTTAAGCGGTCCGTGACCTTCCCGCCGCAATAGGCCGGCGAACCGAGTCTTCGAGGGTTCGCCAAATCGCGCGGTGTCGTCAATCCAACGAGCCGCGGGGTTGATCCCCGCGGGAGTAGCAGTTCACGGCCTGGGGTTGCGCTTTCCGTCCGGTTTTGGTAATTTGTGACGCATGGATGTGCCGAAGCTGACCCCGGAGATGATGGCCGAG
>JAYUGD010000153.1:0-6720 GCA_043767785.1 Zavarzinella sp.
GTTCGAGGCCAAACAGGCCATCAGCCGTGAAGCGGTGCGAAAATACCTAAAAAAACCGCTCTACCGCCTCCCAAACTCGGCAACTGCGTAACTCCTATCTTTGCTTTCCGAGTCTTTGAACAGCTTGTATTCCACGCTGTCGGCCAGGGCCAGCCAGCTTGCTTCGATGATGTTTTCGCTCACGCCCACGGTGCCCCACACGTCGGCGCCGTCGCGGCTTTCGATGATGACTCTCACGCGGGCGGCCGTCCCTTCGCGGGCGTTGACGACGCGCACCTTATAGTCGAGCAGTTGCATGTCTTGCAATTGCGGAAAGACCGGAAGCAACGCCTTCCGCAACGCGCCGTCGAGGGCGTTCACGGGGCCGTCGCCGTCGCTGGCGGTGTGGCGGACTTCGTCGCCGACGCGGATTTTGACCGTCGCTTCCGTCGCCGCGGAGCCGTCTTGGTTTTGCTCGATGTTCACGCGGTAGTGAAGACGCTCGAACCACGGTTTGTATTGGCCGATGGCCTTCTTGACGAGCAAGTCGAACGAGGCCTCGGCCGCTTCGAACTCGTAGCCGGCGTTCTCCAAATCCTGCACTTGCGTGAGGATCTTCTGCATCGTCGCCTTGTCGTGCTGGATGTCGTACTTCGTCGTTTTTGTCAGGATCGTCGATTGCCCGGATAGTTCGCTGACTAAGATGCGGCGCTCGTTGCCCACCACGTCCGGGCTGATGTGCTCGTAGCTGACCGGGTTCTTGGCCACGGCGTGTGTGTGCATCCCCCCCTTGTGGGCGAAGGCGCTGCCGCCGACGAAGGCTTGGCCGCTGCGCAAATTCAGGTTCGCCACTTCGTAGACGTAGCGGGATGCTTCCGTGAGCCGTTGCAGGCTGCCGGGCCGCAGCACGTCGTGGCCGTACTTGAGGGCAAGGTTGGCGATCACGCTGACGAGGTCCGCGTTGCCGCAGCGCTCGCCGATGCCATTCATGGTTCCTTGGACTTGGGTGGCGCCTTCCCGCACGGCCGCGAGGGAGTTGGCGACGGCCAGTTCGCAATCGTTGTGCGTGTGGATGCCCACGTCGCACGTCACGGCCGCCCGCACGGCCCGCACGCGCTCGGCGACGGCCTCCGGCATCGTGCCGCCGTTGGTGTCGCACAGGATCACGCAACTGGCGCCGGCCTTCTCGGCGGCTTGCAGCGTGCGGATCGCATACTCCGGGTTGGCCTTGTACCCGTCGAAGAAGTGTTCGGCGTCGTAAAACACTTCCCGCCCGGCGGCCTTGCAACAGGCCACGGAGTCCGCGATCATACGCAGGTTTTCTTCCAAGTCCGTGTTCAGGATTTCGCGCACGTGCATGTCCCATGTCTTGCCGACGATGGTGACGACGGGCGTGTGCGCGTCGAGCAGGGCCTTAATGCAGGTGTCCGTGGCCGCCTCCGCGTTTTTGCGGCGAGTCATGCCGAAGGCGACCACCTTGGCGTGCTTGAGTGTCTTCGCTTTCATCGCCTGAAAATATTCGAAGTCCTTCGGGTTCGAGAGGGGGTAGCCCCCCTCGATGTAGTCCACCCCGATGTCGTCGAGTTTCGCGGAGAGCTGAATCTTGTCGTTCAGGGAAAAGTTGATCCCCTCGCCTTGGCTGCCGTCGCGGAGCGTGGTGTCGTACACGGCGATTCGCATGACGCCCTTTCCCTTCCCGCCCGGCCGCCGTCGGCCGGTAAACGAAAAAACCCCGAAGCGGTCGGCTCCGGGGTGACGATGCTCTTGGAGACCCGCCCGGCAGCTCAGATTCCCGTAACGACGACGCCGGCCACAATAATGGCCCGCGTCACGCCGGTAATCGCCCGCACGGATGTCATACGCTCAATCCTAAACGGCCGGGTGGGGAGCGTCAACGCGCCGGGCCGGAAAATCCCCGCCCGGACACGCCGGCCGGGCGTATAGATAGCATTGGCATGTCGCGGGTTCACCCTTCTCACGCGGGACCGTCCGGTGATTGAATTCAAAAACGTCACCAAGCGGTACGGCACCAAAATGGCCGTCCGCGACCTGACCCTATCGATTCCCGACGGCGAATTGTTCGCCTTCCTCGGGCCGAACGGGGCCGGCAAGACGACCAGCATCAAGTTGATGTGCGGCCTGCTGTTCCCCACCGAGGGGACTGTAACGGTCGGCGGGTTTGACCTGCAAACGCACGGCCAGCAAGCCCGGCAACTGATGAGCTACGTGCCGGACCAACCGTTCCTGTACGAAAAACTCACGGGCCGGGAGTTCCTGGAGTTCATCGCCGATCTGTACGGCATGTCGCGGGCCGACGGGCAACGCCGCATGGCCGAGGTGATCGAACTGTTCAGCCTGCAAGATTTCGTGAACGACCTGACGGAGCGGTACTCCCACGGCATGCGCCAACGCACGGTCTTCGCCGCCGCGTTGCTGCATGAGCCGCGTTTGCTGATCGTGGACGAGCCGACCGTGGGCCTCGACCCCAAGAGCATTCGTCTATTGAAGGACGTGCTGCGGAACCTCTCGAAGAACGGCGTCACCATCTTCCTGTCCACGCACTCGCTGGACATTGCCCAAGAATTGGCCGACCGCATCGGCATCGTGGAACACGGCCGCTTGATCGGCTTGGGCACGTTGGACATGCTGCGCAAGAAGGCCAGCCACGAGGGGACACTGGAAGAAGTGTTCCTGAAGCTGACGGAGGAGGCCGCCGCCGAGCCGACTCCCAACGTGGTGACGCCATGAATCAGGCGGCCACCTTCTGGAAGCTGCGGCGGCGACTCGTCCGCAATGCCGGCACGCAGTTGTTCGGCAACTCGCGGGTGCGGCTGTTCACGATGATTGCCAGCAGCGTCGTCGTCTGGGCCGGCGTGTACGCCATCGCCCACGGCGGGTTTCAACTGCTGAACTCCCAGAAGATTCCCCCCGGGGCCATCGTCGATCTGATCTTCAACGCGATGTTCTTCACGCTCGGGACCATGCTCGTCTTTTCCACCGGGCTGGTGCTGTACGCCAGTCTCTTCAACGGGGCCGAGACCCGGTTTTTGCTGTCCACCCCCGCCCGGGAAGACCACATCTTCGCCAGCAAGTTCCAGAGCGCCAGCCTGTTCAGCAGTTGGGCGTTCTTGGTCTTGGGCGTTCCGGTGTTGCTGGCTTACGGCATCGTCTTCGAGGCCCCGTGGCACTATTACCCGCTGCTCTTTCTGCACCTGCTCGGGTTCGTGTTTATTCCGGGGTCCGTCGGGGCCATTCTGAGTTTGCTGTTGGTGAACTTCTTCCCGCACCGCCGCAAGCAGGCGTTGATCGTCTTGGTCCTCCTGCTCGCAACCGCTCTCGGCTACTGGGGCTACAAGACCGTGATGGCCGCCCGCGCCAGCGCCTCGGACCGCGAACAACTGCAAGGGCTGTTCGACCTGTTCGCCGTCACCAAGGGCATCTTGTCCCCGAGCGATTGGCTGACGCACGGCGTCCTCGCGGCGTCACGCGGCCAAATGCGGGACACCTTTCAAGCGCTGGCCGTCGTGTGGTCGAATGGCCTGATGCTCAATTTGCTGACCACGTTCATGGCCAAGAAAATGTACCGCCGCGGCTTCAACCGCATGGCCACGGGCGGCGATCTGCGGCGAGTCTACGGCCGGTCTCGGTTAGACCAATTGATGGAGTGGAGCGTCTTCTACCTGAGCCGCGAAACGCGAATCCTGATCGTGAAGGACTTCCGCACTTTTCGGCGGGAGCCGGCTCAAATCGGCCAAGTCGTGATCTTCGGCGGGCTGCTGCTTCTCGCCGTCGTGAACATGCGGGGCTTCTTCGAGGCCGACATCCCGGCTGCGTACGTCCACGCCCTCAGCCTGTTGAAGATTGCCGCCACCGGGCTGCTGATGTGCGCCTTCCTCGGGCGGTTCGTCTACCCGCTCATGAGTCTGGAAGGCCGAAAGTTCTGGATTCTCGGTTTGCTCCCCCTGCGGCGGGAACAGATTCTGTGGGGCAAGTTCGCCTTCGCGGTGACGGGGTCGCTGATGTTGGCCGGGTCCGTCGGTCTCGTGAGCGACCTCGTCTTGGGATTGGAACCCATGGTGATCGGGCTGCACCTGCTGACCGTCATTTACCTCGGCTTGGGCCTGAGCGGCCTCAGTGTCGGCATCAGCGCCGTGCTACCGAATTTCCGGGAGACGGACCCGTCCAAGATCGTCCTCGGCTTCGGCGGCACCGTGAACATGATGATCGGGCTGGGGTATTTGGTCATCGTCATCGTCGCCATGTGCGGGCCGTACCACCTCGGCCGGGCGACTCAGATGGTGACGGGGGATGAACAAACGCCGTGGGGGTGGCTGGCGGCCGGTGTGGCCGTGGCGACGGTCGCCTGCGCGCTGGCGACGTGGATTCCGATGCGGGCCGGATACCGGAACTTGAAGCAGATCGAGTTTTGAGCGACGCCGTCGGCGGGCGGGCATATGATGCCCGTGAAATCATCCTCCCACTCCGCGGGAACCCGTTTTCATGAAAGCCTTGTTCTTGATCGCCGAAGACTTTGAAGACCTGCAATTTTTCCACCTCTACTACCGCCTCCGGGAAGAAGGCATTGCCGTCACGGTGGCGGCTGAAGCGGAAACGCTCGTCGCCGAGGGCCTGCACGGCTACGCCGTCGAGCCGGACATGACGATCCCGGAATTGAGTCCGAACGACTACGACTTGCTGATCGTCCCCGGCGGGCGGTCCCCGGAACACCTCCGCGTGGACGAGGAAGCGGTCAACCTGGTCCGTATGTTCGCCCAAGACGGCGGCATCGTCGCGGCCATCGGCCACGGCACGCAACTGCTCATCAGCGCCGGCATCCTCAGCAACAAGCAGGCGACCGGCGACATCGGCATCCGGGACGACATCCGCAACTGCGACGCCCAGTATTCCGACGAGCCGGTGGTCGTGGACGGCAACGTCATCACCGCCCGCGGCAACCCGGACCTGCCCGTGTTTTGCGCCCAGATCATGGCGAGTGTCGCCGCGCGAGTGAAGTGAATGGATGGCCGCCCGCCCGCCCCGTCGCTAAATCAGGCTCCATGAAGACGCTCGCCGATTTCCAAGCGGTTTACCACCTGCCCCTGTCGGAACTGATGCACCGGGCGATGACCGCCACGCGGGCGTTCGCGGCCGGGGACATACAGCGCTGCGCCCTCTTGAGCATCAAGACCGGCGGTTGTCCCGAAGACTGCGGGTATTGCAGCCAGAGCGCCCACTACAAGACGCCGGTGGCCCGCGAGCCGCTGATGAGCGTCGGAGACGTGGCCGAGAAGGCGCGCGAAGCCAAGGCGAGCGGGGCGACACGGTTTTGCATGGGGGCCGCGTGGCGAAGCCCGAAAGATGGCCCCGAGTTCGACAGCGTGTTGGACATGGTCCGCGAGGTGAAGTCCCTCGGCATGGAAGCGTGCGTCACCCTCGGGATGATTACGGACTCGCAGGCGAAGCGGCTGAAAGAGGCCGGGCTAACTGCGTACAACCACAACTTGGACACGTCCCGCCGCTACTACCCGCAAGTCGTCACCACGCGGACTTACGACGACCGGCTGGAAACGCTCAAGCACGTGCAGGCCGCCGGGATTTCCGTGTGCTGCGGCGGCATCGTCGGCATGGGGGAAACGGAAGACGACCGCCTCATGTTGCTGGTGGAGTTGGCCAATCTTGACACGCCCCCGGAGAGCGTGCCGATCAATTGCCTGATGCCAGTGCAGGGCACCCCGCTGCAAATGGCCCCGAAGGTGGACTCGTTCCAACTCGTGCGCCTGATCGCCACGGCCCGCATCGCCTTCCCGAAGGCCCGCGTCCGTCTCTCGGCCGGCCGGGACAAGATGAGCAACGAACTCCAAGCCCTGTGCTTCCTCGCCGGGGCCGACTCGGTGTTCTTCGGCGAGAAACTGCTGACCGCCGGCAACCCGGACGAGTCGGCCGACGCCGCCCTGTTCCGGGCGATGGGGATGCCGGCCGTCCCGGCCTGCCCGGCATGAACCTCTACGACCGTTGGACTACCGCCCTCGACACGCTCCGCACGCAGGGGCGCTACCGCTTCTTCGCCTTGCCGAAGGGGATCGACTTCACCTCAAATGATTACCTCGGCTACGGAGCCGCCCGACGGTTCCCAATCCCGGCCGCCGACTTGGCCGATTACTCAGTGACCGGGATGGCGTCACGGCTGTTGCGGGGCCATCACGCGATTTGGGAAGAGGTCGAATCATCTCTCGCGGCATGGCACGGCAGCGAATCCACCCTCATGCTGACCAGCGGGTACGCGGCCAACGAGGGGCTGATTTCCACGATCATGGAACCCGGCGACTGGGTCGCCAGCGACGAACTCAACCACGCCTGCATCGTGGACGGCTTGCGTCTCGCCAAGTCTCGGCGATTTGCGTATCGACACAACGATCTGGCGCACCTTGAAGAAGGTTTGAAAGCCGAGGTGGCCCGTGGCGACTCGGAGCGGCAGCGATTCGTTGTCACCGAATCGCTGTTCAGCATGGACGGCGACACTGCTCCTCTAAAGGGAATCGCCGAACTGGCGACGCGATATGACGCCCACTTGATCGTTGACGAAGCTCACTCCACGGGCTGTTTCGGCGAAACAGGCTCCGGATGCGTGGACGCGGCCGGCGTGCGAGATCGTGTGTTGGCCTCCATGCACACGGGCGGCAAAGCCCTTGGTGTTTCTGGGGCGTACCTCAGTTGCTCCAAATTGCTCCGCGAATACCTCAT
>JAYUGD010000154.1:0-2354 GCA_043767785.1 Zavarzinella sp.
GGACGCGCTCCTCTCCGCAAAGCCTCCGCGTCGCGGCTAACAAGAATCTTGGCCTCACATCCCCGGCAGCGCGCCGGCCGGCATCCCCAACTCTTGGGCGATGGCGCCGCTGGCCTTGGCCATTTCCTCGCGGGCCTTGCCGACGGCGATGTTGGTGGCGGCCACGATCAGGTCGGCCAACACTTCGCGGTCGTTCAGGGCCATCGCCTGTTCGGAGATCACGCACGCGGTCACTTCGAGGCGGCCGTTGGCCTTCACCGTCACCATGCCGCCGCCGGCGGTCCCCTCCGCGGAGATTTTGCCCATCTTTTCTTGCATGTCGGCCATGGCCGCCTGCAACTTGGGGAGGTTTTTCATCATCCCCATCATTTGGCCGAGTTCCTTGAACATGGCGCTTTCCCGCCGTCTGTCACGGCGATTCTTCGGGGGCCGGGACGGCTTCCGCCACGCCCGACTCGGGTTCCGGGTCCGGCTCGACGTGGCCGAAGCCGTCTTCCATCTTGAGCATCCGGCCTTCGAGCTTGTTGACGATCGACGACAGCAACGGATTCTGGAGGGCCGATTTCTCGCGGTCCTTCGCCGAGACGGTTGGGACCACGGGGGCCGCGGCCGTGTCCTTGGCGTCGATCTCGAAGCGGACGCCCCACGGGACGCCGGTGATTTTCCTCAGGGCCGCCTCGACGGTGGCCGTCTTGCCGGTGTCCTTGCAGAACTCATAGGCGTGATTGTACCGTGCCGGGAAGCGGAGCATCAACATTTTTGGCCCGACAATTGCAGGAAGCCCCGCTTTGTCAAGTTCGGCCCCCAGCATGACCCCGGCGTCGGCCCGAATTTTAGTCCATACCTCGGCAATGGTTGCGTCGGAGATGTCGAGAAGCGGATTGCCCAATTCGGCGGCGGACGGGGCCGGGACATTCCCGACGCGGAACTTGTCAGCCAGGCTCAGTTGGCCGTTTTTTTTTGACGGGTCGCCGCCGGAAGCGATTGCGCCTTGGGGACTTCCGGCCATGATCTTGGCCCCGCCCCCTTGGCTCACCCACTGGGCCAGTTGCGTCAGCGGGATGAGGTCGTCCATGCGGCTGAGACGCACGACCGCCATTTCCAGCAAGACCTGCCCGTGATTGGTCGCCCGCAGGCGGGCCTTGGTCGTCGCCAACACGTCCAACCCGGCGAGGATCGTGTCCAGCGTGTGGGCCGCCGCCTGTTTGCGGATCGTTTCGCGGTGCGCGTCCGGGAGGTCGAGTTCGTCAAGGTTCCCGCCGGTGCAGGAGAGGAGCATCAGCGCCCGCCAGTATTCGATCAGTTGGTCCAGCACTTCGCCGAGTTGCAGGCCGTCGTCGGCACACTTGGCGACCAAGCCCAACGCCTTGCCCGGGTCTTTGTCGAGGACGGCGGCGGCGATCTCGGTCACGCGCTCGTTGGCGGCCGTCCCGAGGACGCCGTTGACCAACTCGGCCGACAGCGTCCCGTCCGCGGCCGAGAGCATTTGCTCCAACAGCGACTGGGCGTCGCGCATCGACCCGGCCGCCCGCCGGGCGATGAGCCGCAGGGCCTCGTCGTCGGCCTGACGGCCTTCGCCGGTCATCACCTTTTTGAGGTGGTCAAAAATGCGGGCGGTGGTGATGCTCGGGAAGTCGAACCGCTGGCAGCGGGACAGGATCGTGATCGGGATCTTGTTGACTTCGGTGGTGGCGAAGATGAATTTGACGTGCGGCGGCGGCTCCTCCAAGGTCTTGAGCAGCGCGTTGAACGCCGACTTGGAGAGCATGTGGACTTCGTCGATGATGTAGACCTTGTACCGCGACCGGCTCGGCCGTGTGGCGACGTTGTTGCGGATCACGCGCACGTCTTCCACGCCGGTGTGGCTGGCCCCGTCGATCTCCAGCACGTCAATGTCGTCCCCGTGCGTGATGCCCACGCATGCGTCGCACACGCCGCACGGCGTCGCCGTCGGCCCCTTCTCGCAGTTCAGCGCCTTCGCCAGAATGCGGGCCGCCGAGGTCTTGCCGACGCCGCGCGCCCCGGTGAACAGGTAGGCGTGCGCCACGCGGTCACTCTGGATCGCGTGCGTGATGGCCTTCGAGACGGCTTCCTGCCCGATGAGGTCGGCGAACTGCTGCGGCCGGTAGCGCCGGGCGACGACGGTGTACTCGCCCGGGGCCGGGGATGGTTCCGGCGGGGCGGCGTCGGGGGTGGGTTTCTTTTTGGCCATGTAGTCGGGTGTCGGCCGTTTACCTCACCCCCCGGCCCCCTCTCCGAAGCGGAGAGGGGGAGCAAGTGGGTAGCAATCACTGCTAATCGCTGCTGACCATTGTCCGCGACAAGTCCCCCCTCTCCGTTTCGGAGAGGGGGTT
>JAYUGD010000155.1:0-2354 GCA_043767785.1 Zavarzinella sp.
CTCCCGGCTTTGCGGGAGAGGTCGCCGGGGGTGAGGGGTTTTGTTCGCACCTCCAGCCCCCTGCCATTCCGACAGTCCCGCCCCGAAACCACGCGCTCAACTTGGCAGCACGCGCGCAATCCGGCGCCTCATGTCAAATCACAACCGTCTAATTCACAATGCTTTACAACTTCCGTCATCCGCTTGGCGCGCCGATTGCACATCTGGGCGACCACTAGATGAATTCCGCACCTTCGGAGCGTGACGCGATGGCGATTCAACCCTTGGACGACCGGATCCTCGTGCAGCGGCTGGCCCAGGAAGAAAAGACCGTGGGCGGCATCCTGTTGCCGGACAACGCCCGCGAGAAGCCCCAGAAGGGCAAAGTCATGGCCGTCGGCACCGGCAAGATGAAGAAGGACGGCGGCCGGTCCGCCATGCAACTCAAGGTCGGCGACACGGTGATCTTCACCTCGTGGGCCGGCGACGAAGTCAAGAAGCAGCACAAGACCGCCGACGACCTGCTCATCATGCGGGAAGAAGACGTGCTCGCGGTCATCGACTAATTGTCAAGAAGATAAGACGCACCACAAAGGCACAAAGGTCACACAAAGGGTCACAAAGAAAGCTTGTGAAACCACTTTGTGAATCTTTGTGTGACCTCTGTGCCTTTGTGGTGAGTCTTGTCTTGGCTTAAAAAATCCAACCATTTAACCACTACAGGATGCCGGAACCATGAGCGCCAAGCAAATCGCGTTCGACCAAGAAGCCCGCGACGCCATGAAGCGGGGCGTGTCCAAGCTGGCCCGCGCCGTCAAGGTGACGCTCGGGCCGAAGGGCCGCAACGTCATCATCCAGAAGTCGTTCGGGTCGCCGACCGTGACCAAGGACGGCGTGACCGTCGCCCGCGAGATCGAGCTGGAAGACAAGTACGAGAACATGGGCGCCCGCATGGTGCGGGAAGTCGCCAGCAAGACCTCCGACGTGGCCGGCGACGGCACCACGACCGCGACCGTCTTGGCCGAGGCCATTTACAACGAGGGCTTGCGGGCCGTCGTCTCCGGCTGCAACCCGATGCTCATGAAGCGCGGGATGGAGAAGGCCGTCGAGGACATCGTCGCCAAGCTCAAGACCATGTCCATCCCGGTCAAGGTCGAGAAGGACTTGGAGAACGTGGCGACCATCGCCGCCAACAACGACAACGTGATCGGCAAGATCATCGCCCAAGCCATGACGAAGGTCGGCAAGGACGGCGTGCTGACGGTCGAAGAGGGCAAGACCCTCGAGACCGGCCACGAGTTCGTCGAGGGGATGCAGTTCGACCGCGGCTACGTGTCGCCGTACTTCATCACCAGCTCCGAGACGATGGAAGCGGAATACGAAGACGCCTACGTCCTCGTGTACGAGAAGAAGATCAGCTCGATCCGCGACCTGGCCCCGATCCTCGAAGAAGTCCTCAAGCAGGGCAAGCCGCTGCTCCTCATCTGCGAAGACGTGGACGGCGACGCCCTCGCGGCCCTCGTGGTCAACAAGTTGCGGCAGCCCGGTGTGTTCAAGGTCGTGGCCGTCAAGGCCCCCGGGTACGGCGACCGCCGCAAGGCCATGCTCGAAGACATCGCCATCCTCACGGGCGGCAAGGCCGTCTTCGAAGACCTCGGCGTGAAGCTCGAGAACGTGAAGATGGCCGACCTCGGCCGGGCCAAGAAGATCAAGGTGGACAAGGACAACACCACGCTGATCGAAGGCCAAGGCAAGAAGGAAGCGATCAAGGCCCGCATCGGCATGATCCAGCGGGAACTCGACAAGTCCACCAGCGACTACGACAAGGAAAAGCTGAGCGAGCGGATCGCCAAGCTGTCCGGTGGCGTCGCCAAGATCAACGTCGGCGGGGCGACCGAGAGCGAAGTGAAGGAAAAGAAGATGCGCGTCGAAGACGCCATGCACGCGACGCGGGCCGCCAACCTCGAAGGCATCCTCCCCGGCGGGGGCGTGGCCCTCTTGCGGTCGAGCAACGGCCTCAAGCCGACCGGCCTGACGCACGACGAAGAAGTGGGCTACAACATCGTCATCCGGGCCTGCCGCTCCCCGATCAAGCAGATCGCGGAAAACGCCGGCACGGACGGCAACATCGTGGCCGAGAAGGTCCTGGCCAACACGTCGGCGAACTTCGGGTACGACGCCCGCAGCGACCAGTACGTGGACATGGTGACGGCCGGCATCATCGACCCGACCAAGGTCGTCCGCAGCGCCCTGCAAAACGCCGCCAGCGTCTCGACCCTCTTGCTGACGTCGGACGCCTTGGTGGCCGACGCCCCCAAGGAAGGCGAAAAGCGGTCCGGCGGCGGCGGCTACGACGACATGGACTGAGGTTGAGT
>JAYUGD010000156.1:0-2352 GCA_043767785.1 Zavarzinella sp.
ACTCTTGATCTGAATTGTTTGTGTCTTCTTTGCGAGCTTTGCCTCTTTGCGAGCTTTGCGAGAAATGTCTTTCGTCCGTAAGGTGAGATCATGTTCCAAAATCGACGGGAGTTTCTCTGGTCATCCGGCGGCGGCCTCGGGGGGATTGCCCTCGCGGCCATGACGGCAGAGGCCGGCCCGCGGGAAGGGTTGCCGCACCGCAAGCCGAAGGCCAAGCGAGTCGTGCAACTGTTCATGGCGGGCGGGGCCAGCCACGTCGATCTGTTCGACTTCAAGCCGGACTTGGTGAGACACCACGGCAAAAACTCGGACTTCGGCGAACCCGTGGAAGCCTTCCAGAACGGCCTCGGCCCGTGGCTCAAGCCCTTCTGGGACTTCACGCCGCACGGCAAGTGCGGCAAGCCGCTCGGCGAGCCGGTCGCCCCGCTCGGGGCCGTCGCCGACGAGATCGCGTTCATCCACAACATGGTCGGCAAGACCGGCGTCCACAGTCAGGGCACGCTCTTGCAGACCACCGGCTTCAACCGCCCCGGCTTCCCCGGCATGGGCTGTTGGGTCAGCTACGGCCTCGGCTCGCTCAACGAGAACCTGCCCACGTTCGTCGTGCTGCCGGACCACCGCGGTCTTGCGTCCAACGGGACGAAGAATTGGGACAGCGCCTTCCTGCCGTCGCACCACCAAGGCACCGTGATTTACCCCGGCACGCCGACGCCCATCAGCGACTTGTTCCCGGACAAGGCGGCGAAATACGTCACCCGCGAGGGGGACGCTTCCACGATTTCGCTGCTGAACAAGTTGAACACGCAACACGCCGCCGGCCGGCCGCTGGACGACCGGCTCGACGCCCGCATCCAGAGTTACGAACTCGCCGCCAAGATGCAACTCGCCGCCCCGGAAGCCTTGGACATCTCCAAGGAGCCGGCCCACGTGATGAAGCTTTACGGCCTCGACCACGGCAAGGGGACGTTCGACAAGGAGATCAACCCCGTCGAGGAGACCGACTACTTCGGCCGCAAGTGCCTCGTCGCCCGCCGACTCTTGGAGCGCGGCGTGCGGTTCGTGCAAATCTGGTCAGGCAACGACAACGGCTTCCCCCGCCGCAACTGGGACTCTCACGAAGACGTGAAGCGCGACCACGGCCCCCTCGCCCACGGCATGGCCCGCGGGGCCAGCGCCCTCATCCAAGACCTCAAGCAGCGCGGCCTGCTGGAAGACACGATCATCCTGTGGACGACGGAATTCGGCCGCATGCCCTCCTCGCAGGGCGGCAAGGGCCGGGACCACAACCCGTACTGCTTCACGAACTGGCTGGCCGGCGGCGGCATCAAAGGCGGCGTCACCCACGGCCTCAGCGACCAGTGGGGTTACAAGCCGCTCAACCGAAACAAGCCGACCGAAGTGTACGACGTCCACGCCACGATCCTGCACCTGCTCGGCGTGGACCACGAGCGGTTCACGGTGCGGAACAACGGCATCGACCGCCGGTTGACAGACGTTCACGGGCACGTCATCAAAGAGGTCTTGGCATAACCGCCGAAGGCGGTCCCGTTGGAGTTCCGCCTTCAGGCGGTCTTGGACCTGATGCCCATGTGAGGCCGGCGAACCGAGTCTTCGAGGGTTCGCCTTCGTGGGAGACGACCGTTCGCCCCCGGGGTCGGACCCTCGAAGACTCGGTCCTCACGCCTACTGCGGCGGAGAGGTCACAGACCGCCTGAAGGCGGAACTCCAACGGGACCGCCTTCGGCGGTTGATTGCCGATCACGCCCGCTCCCGCTTAACTGAACACATCTCTTCCATCGGAGCCTCCCATGCGCCTGCTTGCTCTGTTATGTCTCCTCCCGTTGGCGGCCCGCGCCGAGGGGCCGGTGACGCCGAACAATGTTTCCCCATCCCGCGCCGCCGAAGGGTGGATTTCCCTCTTCGACGGCGAGACGACTTACGGGTGGAAGACGGACGGCACTGTCACGGTTGACAAAGGCGAGTTGGACATCGGCGGGGAGGAAGAAGAAAAGGCGAGCGTGAAATGGAATCAAGGGGGCGGGCCGGGCGAACTTCGTTACTCGGTCATGAAAAATGGGAAATGGGAAGAGTTCACGATCAAGGTTACAAATGCCATTGGCTTCCAAACTGAAGCCGCAAGGCGTATGCGTTTAAGAAACATCATGTTCAAGCCAGCCGAGATGAAGCCACTCTTCAACGGCAAAGACCTGACCGGGTGGAAGCAGTTTGAGGGGAAAAAGGCGTCCGTGTTCTCGGTCACGAAAGAGGGTTGGCTAAACGTCAAGAACGGCCCCGGCGACCTGCAGACGACCGACCAGTGGGCCGACTTCGTGTTGCAGGTCGAGTGCATTA
>JAYUGD010000157.1:0-6678 GCA_043767785.1 Zavarzinella sp.
TGTGGCACCCGGCTTTCCTGTGGGGGACGGACGCGCCGCCGAAAGTGGACTCGGCTTACGAGCACGAACAGCCGCAAGCCGGCCGCATCTATGTGTTGCCGGACACCCCGCCGCAGTTCCTCCCGGACGACTGGGCCGACCGCGTGCGAAATGTCGGGGCGGTCCGCTTCCCGGCCCACACCACGCGGGAAGCCACCCTCGGAGCCTTCAAGGAAACGCTCCGCGAAGCGATGGCATCGGACGAGGGACGGCCGCACTTCGACAAGCCGGAAATCGGCCGCCTGTTGGACTTGCCGGACGACCACGTTCAGCCGTTCTTCGGGCTGGCGTTCGGCTACATGATGATCGACTCGCTGTTCGAGGCGATGGACCACGAGAAACTGTTGGACGTGGCCGGGTTCTGGGCCGACGTTCAGCAGGCGATCCAATCAATCCTCGACACCGCCGGGGCCGATCTCATCGACGGGCACCTGCGAAACGCGGCCACGAAGCTCTTGGCCGCCCGCGAGGTGCTCTACTCCGTCAACATTCACTTGCTCGACATCTGGGACTTGCGCGAGTTCAGCCTCGACAGTCCGCCGCCAACGGGGTTCCGGACGGGCAACCCGTTGAGCCTGATGATGACCGCCCGCACCGCCGAGCGATTGGCCGAGGAACAGCCGGCCCTGTTGGGCGAAATTCGGGCGAAGCTGGACGAGGCGATCCAGCCGCCGGCGTTGGAAGTGATCGGCGGCATTTACCGCGACCGCGAAGACGCCGTGCTGCCGGTGGAGTCCCAACTGTGGAACTTGCGCCACGGCCGCGAACGGACGAAGGCCGTCCTGAACGTGCCGGTCGAAGTCTTGGCCCGCCGCCAGTCGGCCAGCCACCCGCAGACCCCGGCGTTCGTCCAGTTGACGGGCTTTCGACGGGCGTTGCTGACTTCCTTCGACGGGGCGACGACGCCGACGTACCGCGCGACCATCGTGAATTGGACGTCTCCGGACGGCAAAGCCATCGACGCCTTCACCCGCGTCCCGGCGAGTGCGGCGAAGGCCGAGACATTCTTCAATTTGGTGTACGCGCTGCACCAATCCATCTCGCAGGACAGCGCCCCGACCTTGAGCGTGATCCACGACGGCACGCCCGCCCAGCCGTTCCACGGCGACTGGCTGGCCCTGAGCAAACTGGGGCCGGCGTTGGGCGAGTGGACGACGTTTTCCCGGTACTTCAGCGACGCGCTGGCCGGGGAGTACGTCGGCGTCGCCAACCCGGACGACTTCTTCGCCGACTACTTGGAACAGCGGGTGAACGCCCGCCGGGCCGACGTGGTGAGCGGGTTCGCCAAGCACGTGCGCGACCGCCGGCAAATCGACGCCGGGCTGACCTTCGCCGCCCTCAACCGCGTGATGAGCGGAACGCCGTTCGAGGGGGAACAGGCCGCCCGGTTGGACAGTCTTCGTGAAACAGAAACGAAACGAGAGACCGTCGGCGTTGACGGGACCGTCGGGGAAGAGTTCCCGGCGATCGCCGACGCGGAACGGTATTGGGCGGGGCAACTCGCCGGCCGTCTTCAGAGTCGGGCCGCCGAGAACCAACCGGGATATTTGTTTCTGAACCCCTGCCTGTTTACTCGCCGCGTGGCCCTGGAACTCGACCGCGCCGCCGGCAACATTCCGGCGACTGACCCACTGAAAGCCGTGCAGACCGACGCGGACAAGACCCGTGCCGTCGTCGAAGTGCCGCCGCTCGGCTTCGCGTGGATTCCCGCGTCAGGGACCGCCCCCGCCCCGAAGCCGCGGGTGCGCATGGCCGACGGCGTCACCGTGCGGAACGAATTTTTCGAGGCGGAGATCGACCCCGAAACCGGGGGCCTGAAAGTGTTGCGAGACACAAAGCTTCGCGTGCCGCGACTGGGGATGCAATTGGTGTTCAACCCCGGCAGTCGGGCCGAGGGCCGCGGCGTGGAGGTCACGCGCAACGGGGCGGCGATGGGAGAAGTCGTCAGCCGCGGCGTGATCTTCAACGAGCAGAATGAGGAACTGGCGAAATTTTCGCTCCGCATGCGGGCGTGGCTAACCCGGCCGCTGCTGGACCTGCGCATCGAAATTATTCCGGCGCACCTGCCGACCGGGTATCCGTGGCACTCGTACTACGGGGCGCGCTTCGCGTGGCGTGACGAACGCGCCGCGCTGCTCCGCGGGGTCAACGGGGCATCCATGCGGACGGACCACACGCGGCCGGTGTCGCCGGACTTCATTGACATTCGACTCGGCCGCAGCGGCACCACGCTGTTCACGGGCGGGTTGCCGTTCCACCAAAAGCAGGGGCAACGAATGCTCGACGTGATCCTGCGCCCCGAAGGGGAAGAGACCACCGTGTTCGACCTGGGAATCGGGTTAGACCGCGAGTACCCGATGCAGACGGCCCTCGGCTACGTCTCCCCGCTGGCAGTGATTCCCACGACGAAGGGGCCGCCGCACATCGGGCCGTCCGGCTGGCTGTTCCAACTGGACAGCCCCAACGTCCTGATGCTCGGCATGCGGCCGGCCGCCGACGGCAAGCGGGCCTTCGTGGCGACGATGGTGGAGACCAGCGGCGTCCACGGCGGGTCCGCCCTGCTCCGCTGCGTCCGCGACCCAGTCAACGCGACGCTGTTGGACGGAGACGATCACCCGACGACCGGCCTGACGGTGACGGGGGACGCGGTGCAGTTGGACTTCGCGGCGGGAGAGCTATTCCGAGTCCGCGTCGATTTTGAGTGACGCGGCCAGCCACTGCTCCGCGGCGCTTTTGGCGCCCGCGGCGGCAATGGTTAACACCGTTCCGGTCGTGGGGTCGAGCAACGCGAGATTGATCGCTTTCCCTTGGGAAGCCAGCGCGGCAATTCCCAACCGAATCGTACCGCGATGGCGTTCGTCGATGACGACGACACCACTTTCCCACTGCCCGTCCGTCGTGCCGTGAATGTCGATCCTATGCGGGGGCACTGGGTGCCGCACGGCCACCGCCGACGGTCGCCACAACACTTCTTTTGTGATGTCTGCCATGTGTCGGCTCGCGGCGAGTTCGGCCCGTGTACTCGGCTCTCGCACTCCCGCAAGAGTTTCCACCAAGCGTTCACGTTCGAGCGTCATTTCGTCGGGGATCGCGTCATTGAGGTAAATCGCCCGCGGAGAGCGCGTCACAGAAGTGGCTTCCCGGGCGTCTCGTACCGGGTCGGCAGAAGCCGCCGGCCGTTTCACTTTCGGCGGCTCTTCCGTAGCCATCGCCGTCCGCACGGCGACAACCGGAACGACTTCGCCAACCAGCGATGCGTCCAAGCACGCGCCCGTCGCCAAGTGAAATCGGCTGTTCAATGTGGTCAGCCACGGATTGGGCGTGGAAATCTCCAACGGATGGTCGTGTGGCGCATCGGTCGGGAACGGCTCGGCGAACGACCCGGACAGGACGAGCAAGTCCTTGGCCCGCGTCGCCGCCACGTAAAAAATGCGCTGCTCTTCCTCGTACTCGGCGGCGGCCTCCTTCGCGACCGCCAAGTTGTGGGCGAAGTCGCCGAACAAGGGCGGCGTTTCGTCCGGCGCTTTGACCACGAAACCCAGATCGCGGTCCCAACGCACGCGGCCGCGGAAGCCCGGATTTCTCCTCCCGGTCACGTCCGGCAACACCACGACGGGAAACTCCAACCCCTTCGACTGATGGACGCTCATCAGCCGGACGACGTCCGCGCTTTCCGGTTGCGTGGCGGCCTGCTCTTCCCGCAACTCGCGGGAGACCATCGCCGAAAGTTGCTTGATGAAGTCGGCCAAGTGGAACAAACCTGTGCGGTCGAAGCGGCGGGCCATGTCCGTCAGTTTCCAGAGATTGGCGAGCTTTCGCTCGCCGAGTGTTTCAAATTGCAGGCCGGAGTCAAATCCCGTGTCGGCGAACACCCGGCTCAGAAGAGTCGTCATCGGCACGCGGTCCTTCAAGGCACGCCAAGTGACGAGCCATTCTGCCACGCGCGCCGCCCGGCGGCGTTGGTCGGGCGGAAGCTCTCTTCGCCACTCTTCGGCCCGTAAGCCTTCCCAAAGCCCGTTTGCGTGTTGGCCGAGGGCCAACACGGTTTCATCGCTCAACCCGCCGATCGGGGACCGCAGAACGCCGAGCAGACTCACTGCGTCGTCGGGGTTCTCCAGCGCTTTCAACAAGTTCAAAACGTCATACACCTCTTGCTGGGCGAAAAAGGCTCGGCCGCCGACGATGTAATAATCCAACCCCTCGGCCCGCAAGGCCGCCTCGTAAATCGGCACGTTGGACATCGCCCGAAAGAGCAGAACCACGTCGCCCAACGCCGTCGGCCTCAGCGTGCCGTCTTTGCCCGCCACCCGTGGCCGGCGGTCGTCCAAAAGACTTTTCAATCGCTTGGCAATCGTCTTGGCTTCCAAGGCCCGAAGGTCGTCCGCCATCGCCCCCTTCTCGCCGTAGATGCTCCACCAGAATTCGACGCACGGTTCGCGGTGCATCGTTTTGGCCAGCGTGACCAACGGCTCATACCCGACGAACACCGGAGAGAACAAAGCGTTCACAAACGTCAACACCGGCGGCTGCGACCGAAAATTCGTGGTGAGCGGCAGTCGGTTCGCCGCCGGAACGCTGTTTTGAAGATTTCCGAACAGTGACACGTCGGCCCCGCGGAATCGGTAGATGGACTGCTTCACGTCCCCCACGGCGAAGAGGCGGCTGTCCGTCAGCGGGTCGTCGGTAAGCAGCCGGACGACGGCCATCTGCACCGGGTCCGTGTCTTGCATTTCGTCCAGCAGCAGACGCTTGTACCGCTGCCGGACTTGGCGAAGGACGGCGGGGTGTTCGGTCAGCAAACGGTGTGCGAAGGCCAGCAAGTCTTCAAAGTCCGCCACGCCGGCCCGCCGTTTCGCCTCTTGAAACTCCGCGCCGACGCGGAGCGCCACGCGCGCGAACGCCAGGGCGACTTCGGCGATTTCGACCACTCCCGCCTCGTCAGGGACCGTCGTTTCACCGAGCGATTTGACGATTTCTTCCCGGAAGGTTTTTAGCGCGCCGAGCATGAGGTCGTACACCTCTTTGTTTTCCCACGCCTTCGCCCGTTCATGGTGAATCTTGGCGGACTCTCGAATGAGGTCCATGTCATCGGCCGAGACGGTTCCTGTTGCGGCGACCGCGATTTTCTCCGCGAGGACGGCCAAGCGGTCTCGAACTTTCGAATTCGTGGACGTGTGCGACTGCAATAGTGTCAACACGTTTCGAGCGGCCGGGTGCGACGTGAAAAATTGCTTGGCGGCCGCGGTCGTGATTTTGGCGTGCATAGTGATCCACCCCGCGGCGATCTCGGCGGCCGGCAATTGAACCCATTTTTCCCACGCCGCCACGTCCCGTTTGGCGACCAAATCGCCGACGGATCGCAACACGTCCGCCCACCCGTACAGGACCGTCAATCGTCGGCAAGCGTCGCCCGCGGCGCCTGCGGCCGTCAGCAGGCGCTGCATGGCCGTGCGGATGGCGTCGTCCATGAGATTGACACTGAGCATTTCCTCCAAAATCTCGAATCGCGGGTCGATGCCCAACGTGATCGCGTTTTGACGGACGAGGTAACCGCAAAATGAGTGAATGGTCGTGATGGTGGCCGATTCCAAGTCCCGCAGGTGGGCGTCCCACCCGCCGTCCGGGTCTTGGGCGAGCTTTTCGCGGACGGCCGCCCGGATTCGCTGCCGCATCTCCCGGGCGGCCCGGTCGGTGAACGTGATGGCTACGATCTCGCCCACGGAATGCTCGGCCAAGTACCCCAAAAAGCGCCGGGTGAGGACAAACGTTTTCCCGCACCCCGCCCCGGACGAGAGGACGACGGACCCGCCGGCGCTGAGGGCAGCCGTCTGTTGGGCGGTCGGCGGGGCGTCACGGTGATTCGACATTTCCAAGAAAACTCGCGTTCGAGAGACAGACATCGAAGCGCTGACGCGG
This sequence comes from Zavarzinella sp., assembly GCA_043767785.1. GTDB lineage: Bacteria > Planctomycetota > Planctomycetia > Gemmatales > Gemmataceae > Zavarzinella. The sequence goes on from JAYUGD010000157.1 coordinate 5,956, forward strand.
TCGGATGTCGAAGGTTACGCCCTGAACTGTGGGCATATATTTTTCACCGCGGCTGAACTTTTCAATTCATCCGTCACCTTCACTGGGGTGTGAAGTGGCCGATTGAGACGCATACTTTTCCACAGGCTGGCGGAATCAACCGTCTCCTTGGAACCCGGAGGCGCGCGACGCCCCCTTGGAGCGGAACCCCGTGATGCACTCGCTGACGACCTCCCCGGCCATCCGCCCGATGTTCATCATCACCGCCGTGGCGATCGTCCTCATGGCGGCCAGCGGGTGGGGGCCGGTGCCATTCCCTAATTTTCTCATTGTCCTCATTCTCGCCTGCGTGCTGGCTTACCAACTCATCGCGTTTACGAAGCGGGAGCGGCTCGCCGCCGAGCGGTCGGCCTTCGAGGCGAACGCCAAGCGGCTCACCGAATTCGCCAAGGTGAACGCGGAACTCAGCCGAGAGTTGTGCGAAAGCCGGTTGCTGGAAGAGGAGACAAACCTGCAAGTCCGGGCGTTCGACGCGCTGCTCCAAGGGGTGATTATCACCGACCCGAACCGGGCGGGCAACCCGATCATTTACGCCAATGATCGATTCACGACGCTGACCGCGTACGCCAAGCACGAAGTGATCGGCCGCGGGGCGGAGTTCCTGCATGGGAAGGACACGAACCCGCAGACAGTGGCGTCGGTCCGGGACGCGCTTCAGGCGGCCAAGCCGTGTTTCGTCGAGAC
>JAYUGD010000158.1:0-6652 GCA_043767785.1 Zavarzinella sp.
CCCCTCTCCGCCGCGGAGAGGGGGTTCGGGGGTGAGGTCCGACAGGCGAGCAGCCGTCACCCACAAGTTCCGGCCCGCGCTCCACCCCGAAGACGCCGCGTCGCGGCGTCACGGGTTCTTCTTCCATAAAACGTCCCTGCGTTCACCCGCGCTTCTCACGCCCCCCGCCCGGAACCGCCGCCGATGGCCGAGACCGACCCGAGTCCCGCGCCCGCCGACCAATTCATTGGCCGGACGTTCGGCCCGTACCACTTCACGCGCCGGCTCGGGGCCGGGGGCATGGGCGTCGTCTACGAAGCCCTCGATCAGCGGCTCGGCCGGGCCGTCGCCGTCAAGGTGTTGGCCGCCGCCCTCGCGGAGGACGACGACGTTATGCGGCGGTTCGAGAACGAGGCCAAGGCGACCGCCAAACTCAACCACCCCAACGTCATCACCGTCCACGAATTCGGCCACGTCGGCGACCACCGCTTCCTCGTCATGGAGTTGATGCCCGGTGGCAGCGTGCAAGACGTGTTGCGTCGCCGCCGTTTGGGGTGCGAAGAAGCCCCGGCGATTATCGCCGGGGGTTGGCCGCCGCGCACGCGGCCGGGCTGATCCACCGCGACGTCAAGCCGGCGAATCTGCTCCTGACGGCCGACGGGACGGTGAAGATCGCGGACTTCGGCCTGGCCTGCCCGGTCCACCGCAGCAGTTCCGGCCTCACCGCCACCGGCAACGTGCTGGGCACGCCGGCGTTCATGAGTCCCGAGCAGTGCCGCACCGAGCCGCTGGAGGCGCGCAGCGATTTGTATTCCCTCGGGGCGACGTACTACTACCTGTTGACCGGCCAGTTCCCGTACCCGGTCGGCAACCCGATGCAGGTGATGTTCTCCCACTGTTCATCGCCCGTGCCGGACGCGAAGAAGTCGAACCCGGACGTGCCGGCCGAGTGCGCCGCCATCGTGATTCGGGCGATGGCCAAGATGCGCGGCGCCCGCTACCCGGACGCGGCGGCCACGCTCACGGCCCGGCACGTCATCCCGCTGCGGGACAACGAGTTGGCCGTCGCCGTCGCGTTCGTGCCGAACGGCGCCGGCGTGGACGTCGTGACGTACGACCGCACCTGCCAGCGCTTCGACCCGGACACCGGCCGCGAACGGGCCCACTTCGTCAACGGCCGGACGGTGCGCGGGTTCGCCGCGACCGGGCCGCACGGCGAGTTGGTCGCCCTCGGGTTAAACTCGGGGTACGCCCTGTGGCGGCCGGTGACGGGGGAGAAGCCGACGGTGTTCTCGGAAGACACCGGCGGCGTGTTCAGCGTGGCGTTTTCCCCCGACGGGTCCACGCTCGTGTACGGCCGCGGGAATGACGCGACCTTCCGCCTGCGCCACCTGCCCACCGGCCGCGAACAGACGTTCCGGGCGGCCCACGCCGTGCGGTCGGCGGCCTTTTCCCCGGACGGCACGACGCTGGTGACCGGCGGCATCACGGACGGTGACGTGACCGTCTGGGACGTGCGGGAGGCCGACTGATGGACACGCCCCTGAACCAGATCACGACCCGCTGGCCGCTCATCACCGACCCGGCCCAGTTCGTCCTCCGGTACGCGACCGCGATCCGCCGCTACCTGTCGGCGATCGTCCGCGACCCGCACGATTTGGAGGACGTGATCCAAGACTTCCTGGCGCGCGTCCTCGAGCGCGGCTTGGTCGAACAGGGGGCGGTCCGCGGCCGCTTCCGGGATTATTTGAAGGCGGCCGTGCGGAACGCCGCCCTCACGCACCTGCGCCGCCGGCCGGCCGCCCAAGCCGCCGCGGGGCAACTGGAGGCGGTGCCGTCGCACGAGGACGCCGCGGAAGAAGCCGACCGCGAATGGGCCGCCGAGTGGCGCGGGGCCATGCTCGGGCAGGCGCTGGAGAAGTTGGAAGACCAAGAGCGACTCGCCCCCGGCGGCCGGCTCTACTTGGCGCTGACGCTGGCCCGCGACCACCCGGAAGCCGACTCGCCGGCGCTGGCCGCCCTCGCCGCGACACACAGCGGCCGGCCGATGACCCCGGAGGCGTTCCGCAAGCAACTGAGCCGCGCCCGCACGGTGCTGGCGAACTTGTTGGCGGACGAGGTGGCCGGACGCTGGAAGACCCGACGCCCGAAGACATCGACGAGGAACTGGCCGACTTGGGCCTGCAAGAACTGGTCCGGCCGTACCGGGAGTGAGGAACCGCCCTTACCGCGCCGGGAAGAGCAGCAAGCGGACGGCGATCCCGAGCACGAGGGACACCAAAAATCCCAAGATCCACTTAATGTAGGTGATGTCGGTGGCGTGCTTGGAGGACAGGTGATCGATCTTCGACCCCAACTCCGTCCGCACCAAATCGACCTTGGCGTTCGTCTGGTCAATTCTCCCGTTCAGGTCCGCGCGGACCAAGTCGATCTTGGCGTTCAGCCGCTGCTCCGTCTCCCGCAAGTCATTTCTGACGGAGTCGATTTTGGCATTTAAGTCCGAGCGGACACCCTCGATCTTGGCGTTCAACCGCTGCTCCGTCTCCCGGAGTTCGACCTTGACTTGGTCGATGCGCACGTTGAGCCGCTGCTCGGTCTCGCGGATTTTGGTTTCGACGTTCGTGACGGCGTGGCCCAAGTCGTCCTTGGTGACCACGTCCCGGAAATTGATGGAGAAGACTTCGGCCAAGACGCCGGCCTCGGCCTCGGCTTGGGCGGCCGGGACGCCGGCCTCCCGCAGGGTCTTGGCGAATTTCAGCGTGTCAAACGTCGCGTTCGGCATGACGCCCCCGAGTCAGTGGCGGTATTTTAGCCGATCCGGCCCGCTTTGTCAGCGGCGGGCGCCGCCCATCGCCGACGGGGAGCCGCCCGGCGCGCCGCCCCCGCCCGGTTGGCCGACGCCGGCCATGCTGAACGGCTGCGGCGTCTTGGCCGTCAGGCCGCGCTCGTCGCGCGGGTATTCCGGCGGGGCGTCGTACTTCGGCGGCGGCGTGGCGAACACCTCGGCCTGCGGCTGCCGCATGTCCCGCTTCGGCTTGCCCACGCACCCGGTTAGGCCGATGACCCCCGCCGCGACCATCAGCCAACAGCCCTTCATGCGCGTGCCCCCGCCGAGAGTGATCCGTGTCCCGCGCGGACAATACCGCCGGCCACGATCCGGTCAAGGGCAACCGGGAAACGCCGCGGCCCCCGTCGGGGTGCGACGGGGGCCGGGCGGTATTCGCATTCAAACGAACCGCTTACATGTCCTTCTTCGGGGCGGCCGGGGCCTCGTCCTTCTTCGGGGCGGCCGGGGCGTCGTCTTTCTTCGGGGCGGGGTCGCCGGCCGGGGCGGCCCCGTCGCCGACGATGTTCGTGGTGCTGTACCGCGGCGGGATCGGGTTCGACGGCAGGCTCACGCCGATGAGCTTCAGGAATTTGCGGGCGTCCACGATTTGCACGCCCTTGTCCTTGGCCTGGTTAATCATGTCCTTCACCTTGCCGACTTCCGGGGCGTCCGGGCCGAGGATCAGGAACTTGGTGGAGGACTTGATCCCGGAGCCTTTGATCTCGCCGGTCTTGAGGTCGAGGTAGGCGTCCACGACCACGTTGTTCCGCTCCAGGATGCGGACGAACTCCTCGTTGTTCGGCAGGCCGTCCCCGTCGAGGTCGATGATGCCGCAGTACGCGACGTGCTCGCGGGCGTTGCTCGTCAGGGTGATGTTGTAGATCGCGTCCCGGCGGGAGATCGGGTTGCGGATCACCTCGGCTTGGCTGACGATCCGCGCCCGGGCCGAGTACGGCCCGGTGACTTCGGTGATCTCGACCGTCCCCTTGATCTGCTCGTTGCCGGCGAACGGCTCGCGGTCGAACAGGCCGCGGCGGTCGCGGTGGTCCTTCTCGAGGGCCTTCTCCCGGTCGATCACGGTCACGAGCGACTTGTCCGGGGCCAGCACCATGAACGTCTGCCCGACGAGCAGCGGGTTGCGGCCGCGGAACTGCAGCGTCACCACGTCCCCGGTCTTTTCGGCGACTTCCCCCTTGCGCTCTTCCAACTTCGTCAGGTCGAGGTGCTTGAAGCGGGCCTCGGCGTCGGACGGGTCGGGGGTCTGGGCTCGCACGAGTTTGTCCTTCAAGTCCTTGGCGTTGGCGACGGCCGCCTGGGTCGCCTGCTGGCAGTCGGCCAGATTCTTGGCAAACTCGCCGGCCTGGGCCGCGAAGTTCGTGGCGGCCTTGTCGGACTCCACCTTCAAATTGTTGAAGGCGGTCGTCAGCTTGGCGAGGTTGTCGGCGTTCGTCGCGGTCAGGGCGGCGATGGACTTATCGAAGGCCGTCTTCGCGTCCGTGGCCTTGGTCTCGGCGGCTTGCCGCTGCGTCTCGGCGGCCTTCAGGGCGAGATCCTTGTCCTTAAATTTCTTCTCCATGTCCTGGAACATCTTGGCCCAGTCCTTGGTGATGGAGGGGATCGTCTTTACCGGGGCCGGGGCGGGCTTGCGGTCGCCGTCGCCGCCGGTACCGCCTTTTTGCAGATCCTCAATCAGCGGCCACTTGAAGGCGTTCGGGGTCGGGAAGGCGCCGGTCATGCGGTCCGTCACCCGCTTGTGTTCTTCCAAGATTTGGGCGCTGTACTCCTTGGCGGCCCCGGCGAGGTCTTCGCGGTCCTGCGGGTCTTCGGCCCCGATGGAGATGCGGAGGATGTTCCGGCGGGCGGTTTCCTCGGCGACCCGCTTCTCCAGCGTGGTCTTCTCCTTCTTGGCCGCGTCGGCGGCCTTGAGGGCGGCGTCTTCCTGCTCCATGCCGAGGTAGAACATCACCCCGAGGACGGTCGTGGTCAGGATGAAGAACACGAGGAACAGGATCATCACCGGCCCCGGGCCGGTCTCTTTCTTCTTCTTGGCCATGTGACGAACTCCCCGAAATGCCGAAGGAACGGACTGCCGCGCGCGGTGGAAATGTGTGTCGCCCACTTCACTCTAACCCCCCGGCCCCGCTTGTCAACGACATTAGGGCGGGTGAGGCGGGCGGGTTGGCGATAATGCGCGGGACATGTCAATTGTAGGAATCGTGTCAATTTCGCCGCGCGAACTTTACACCCGCCCGGCGCGCGGGTAAGATGCACGCACGGAAAAATCAACCTTCTCCATGACGCCAGGGCTTGGCGATCCGACCACTAGCCCGCCGGTTTCCTTGGCCGGGTTTGCCTACTTCAGGAGTCTTCCATTCGGTTCGGCGCTTTGGTGCGGGAACTTGGCCGGGCGTTCGCCCGCCGGGTCGGGACCGCCCCCGCGGAAGCCGCTCCGGCCGCGCCGCCCGCGGCCGAGGCTCCGCAGCCGTTGCGGCGGGTCGTCCTCACGGAAGGCGTGTGCCGACTGCTCTTCGCGGAGTACGCGGCTCACCGGGAAACCGACCGCGGCCAAGAGGAAACGGGCTGGCTTCTGTTGGGAATGCGGCACCGGGACGAGGCCATCGCCGTCGCCACCTTGCCGGCCGGGGCGGGCCGCGACGCGGGCGAGGCGCATGTGCAGTTCGACAGCGGCGTGCAGGAGTTGGCCCAGCGGATTGTCCGGCAAGACATGAAGCAGCTGCGGGTGTTGGGCGTTGTCCACACGCACCCCGGCAGCCTGCGGCACCCGAGTTCCGGGGATTACCGCGGGGACATCCAATGGGTGGCGAACCTGTTGGGCAAGGAAGGTGTCTTCGGCATCGGCACGGCGGACGCCTACCCGACCGCCGACGGCAGCCGGTGGACCCCGGAACCGCACGTGTTAGGCGTGGGAACTTTAAGGCACACATGGTATGTGCTGGGCAGCAAGGACCGGAATTACCGCAAGATTCCGGTGGAAGTGGCGGACGGCCCGGACGTGGCCGAGCCGCTTCGCAAGGTGTGGGCCGAATTGGAGGCCGTGGCCGGGCGTCTGAACCCGCTCGCGGACCTCTTGCCCAAGATGCGGTTCGACGTGGCGATGGGCCGGCAGGCTCCGATGCTCTGCCTGACCATTCGCCACCCGCGACGTGAGACGGCGGTGCAGGTCCACATCGAAGGGCCAGACCGCCGGTACTTTTTGGCGGACGGGACCACCGGCGGCACGAATCTTGCCCCGCTGGCCCCCGAACAACCCGGTGACCGGATCGACCTCAATATCCTGAGTATGCTCGGCCGGTTAATGTGTTGACCGTTTCGCCCGACCCCGACGCCTCATTCCGAGGGATGATGTCATGGATTTTCGACCCCTGACCGAGACCGAACGCAAGGAACTCGTCACCGCCCTGCGCGGCAACGCCCAAGACGGCCTGGCCGTCCTCATGGACCGGGCCAACACCGGCTTCATCGGCGCCGCCGAAGAGGTGCCCGACGAGGAAGTGATCAACGCCATCCGCTCCGTGCCCTGCCCCTATTGACCCCCGAAACCAAGACTCACCACAAAGGCACGAAGTTGAACGAAGAGTCACGAAGAAAGCGGAAGAAGGTGTCGTGGAAAACTTCTTTGTGCGTCTTTGTGTGACCTTTGTGCCTTTGTGGTGAGTCTTATTTCCGCGGTTCGAGTTTGAAGAGATGGGACTTTTTGATTCTGACGCCGGGAAGCGCCGTCTGCTCACGATTGAGTTGCCGGCGATCGAGAAGTACAACGAGGGCCGGGACGCGGACTTCCGGGTGTGCGTTGCCCGCGGCAAGGGCCACCTGACGCTCGGCTAC
>JAYUGD010000159.1:0-6645 GCA_043767785.1 Zavarzinella sp.
GCGGGACTCCAACACGACCGCCTGACGGCGGTTGGGAAGAGATGCGTATACCGATGAGCGGTTCTGCGTGGGCGTGTGAGCGGCGCCCGGTCACGGGGGCGTCGCAGAAGGGGAAGTTCTTGGGGCGGCACTACCCCGCCAACCCGGCGGACACTTCCCCGTCCCGGCACAGAGCGACCTCCACATGATGTCCCAAGACCAACGCCGGTCCCTCGAAGAACAGAGATGCGGACTCCTCGTTGGCGTTTAGCCCGATGACGGCGGTGGTTTGTATGGAACTCATCACCCGTAGAGTGATCTCATCGACCGTGACCGGCTCGTCGGTCCAATGGTCAAGTTCCGGCGCGAGCTGGGACGAAACCGCCGCTTCGATCTCGGGAAGCCGGCTCAGTAACAATTCGGCTCCTTGCTCGGCCTTGCTCCACGCGGCCTCCCAGTTACCGTCCCACGCCTTGACGAACACTTCGAACCGCCGGCCACCCAGCGCGACGGCGCCGGAGTAGCCGCTTAAGTCCGCGTCGTACGAGAACACGCTGCGGTCGATGCTCGCCAAGCCGTCTCCCAGTGTCTTCGCTGATGCCGCTGAATGACACAACTCACGTGTCCGGCCCGCACGAGTGAACGATGAACTCTAAGAAGCGCTGTCGCGGGGCGGCGGCCGCATCCGGCGGACCTGTCACGCCCGCTTCGTCGCCTTGGCGGCCGCCGTCGCGAAGCGTTGCGCGATCCACTTCTGCCGGCACTTCTCCGAACACGCCCGGACACGCCCGCTGTTGAACTGAGGGGGGCGCGCCCCGCCGCACACGACGCACGGCCCGTCGCCAGTCCGGGGCGCCTGACCGCACTGCTCGCACCTCACCCGGGCGCGGCCGCCCACTTTCTTCGGGGGGAGCGGCTTCCCGCAGTCGCGGCACGTCCGCGGGGCGTTGGTTTGGTTGCTTGTCATGCGTTCAGTCTACAGGGTCGGCAATGGTGGCGGGAAGGTGGAGGTCGGGTCCGTAAGGTCTAGAGGCCCAAGCCGGCCAAGTCTTCGAGCGTCGCCGGCCCCGCCGGCGGAGTCTCCTCCGGGTCACGCGATGATGTCCTTGATCACGCGCCCGGCCACGTCGGTCAGGCGGAAGTCGCGGCCGTTGTGGCGGTGCGTCAGCTTCGTGTGGTCGAGGCCCATCAGGTGCAGGATGGTCGCCTGCAGGTCGTGGACGCTCACCTTGTCCTCGACCGCCTTGTAGCCGAACTCGTCGGTCTTGCCGTAGTGGGCGCCGCCCTTCGTGCCGCCGCCGCAGAAGACGGTCGTGTAGGCGTGCGGGTTGTGGTCGCGGCCCTTGCCGTCCTGCGCGTCCGACGTGCGGCCGAACTCGCCGCCCCAGATCACCAGCGTGTCCTTGAGCATGTCGCGCTGCTTCAAGTCCGCCAGCAGGCCGGCGAAGGGGATGTCCGTCATCATCCCGCAGTCGCGGTGATTGGTGAGAATGTCGCTGTGGCCGTCCCACGGCACGTCGGCCACGGCGCCGCCGGAGATGCGGTTGGTGGGGCTGAAGACTTGCACGAAGCGCACCCCGCGTTCGACCAGTCGGCGGGCCATCAGGCACTGCCGGCCGAAGCCGGCGCAGTCCTTGTTGTCCATCCCGTAGAGGTTCTTTGTCTTCTCCGTTTCCCGGCTGAGGTCGAGCGCTTCGGGGGCGGCCGACTGCATGCGGTAGGCCAGTTCAAAAGAGCGGATGCGGGCGGACAGGTCCGGCTGCCCGGCGCGGGTTTGCTGGTGCGCCACGTTGGCCGCGCGGAGCAATTCCAGTTGCGCCTTCTGGCGGGCGTCGGTCATGCCCGCCAGCGGCGCCACGTCGCGGATGGCCTCTTTCTGCCGGGCGTCGAGCAGCAGCGGCTGGTGGGTCTTGGGGAGGAAACCGGGCGACCAGATGCCGTCGTCGCCGCGCGGCTTGGCGTCGTGCATGACGACGAACGCCGGCAGGTTGTCGTTGGCCGACCCGAGGCCGTAACTCAGCCACGCCCCCAGGGTCGGGTAGCCGGGGCGGGACATGCCGGCGGCCAGTTCCATCGACGCCGGGGCGTGGTTGTTGGCGACGGAGTTACAGGAGTGGACGAAGGCCATGTCGTCGGCGTGCCGGGCGGCGGTGGGGAACACGTCGGACACCCACGAGCCGGTCTGGCCGCGCCGCGCCCACTTGAACGGCGAGGCCAGGCACTTGCCGCTGGTGGTGAAGAACCCCGTCTTCGGGTCGGCCCCGTCGAGTTTCTGGCCGTCCCGCTTCTGGAGTTCCGGCTTGTAGTCGAAGGTGTCCACCTGCGACGGGCCGCCGGTCATGAACAGCCAAATGATCGACTTGGCCTTCGGCTCGAAGTGCGGCTTCCGCTCGGCCGCCCCGAGTTGCCCGTCGCGGCCCAAGAGGTGCGCGAGGGCCAGCGCCCCGCAGCCGAGGCCGGACGTGCGCAGGAACTCGCGGCGGGCGAGGGGCAGCAGGGGTTGGTTCATATCGGAGCCTCGTGAGTCGTTCGGGCCTTGGCGAATCAATCGACGTACAGGAACTCGTTCAGACAAAGCAACACTTGGCAAAAATCCGCGGTGGCCGTCTCCAATCCCTTCGGCCCCTTGCCCTCGTCGGCGCCGCGGAGGACGAACGTCATCATCTGCGTGCGCTCGGCGGCCGTGGGGAGGCGGCCCAGGGCGACGCGGTACGCCTTTTCAACGACGGAAGGAACGTCGGCCGTCGTCGCCGGCATCACCGCGCGGGCGAGTTTCTCGGCCTGTTGCCGCACCAAATGTGAGTTCATCATGATGAGGGCCTGGGTCGTGGCCGTCGTCGATTGCCGCTCGCCGACGCCCTGGATCGGTTCGGGCGAGTCGAACGCCTGGAGCATCGGCGTCAGGCGGCTGCGCTTGACGGTGAGGTAGACGCTGCGCCGCGGGCTGTCCTCGTCGAGCGTGCCGGGGCCGAACATCTTCGGGTCGAGCGTGCCGCCGACCGCGAGCAGGCTGTCGCGGACGGCCTCGGCCTCCAGCCGCCGCGGCGGGACGTGCCCCCACAGCCGGTTCTGCGGGTCGGCTTTCGTCGCGGCCTCGCCGAGATCCCCGCCCTGTTGGTACGCGGCGCTCGTCATCATGAGCGTGTGGATCGGCTTGAGCTTCCACCCGCCTTTGATGAGTTCGCCGGCGAGGTAGTCGAGCAACTCGGGGTGCGTCGGCGGCTCGCCCTGCGCGCCGAAGTCGTTCGGCGTGCGGACCAGCCCCTTGCCGAAGTGGTGCAGCCAAAGCCGGTTCACGATGACGCGCGCCAACAAGTGCCCGGCGCCTTGCTTGTCGTCGGTGAGCCAGTCCCCCAGCGCGACGCGGGGCGGCTTCGCGGCGGCCTTGCCGGTGGCGGCATCGCGGAGCCAGCGGTTCTCGTCGGCGTTGGCCAGCACTTGAACAAATCCCGGCGGGGCGACGCCGTTCTTGCGGGCGGTCTCGCCGCGGATCAGGTAGTGAACGTCGCCGCCCCGGCCCGAGGTCGCGGAGAACACGGGTTGCAGCGGAGGCTTCGGCTCCTTCGCCAAGGACTGCTCGACGGGCACGAACGCCGCTTCGGTGGCGGGGTCAACCTTGCGGAACCAGCGGACGATCTCCGCGCGGCCCTTGCCGTCGAGCTTCCCGCCCTGCGCCGCGAGCAGCGAGAGGATTTCCCCGCCCGATTGCGGCCGGGCAGGGCCGGCGAGGTCGGCGTCCCCGGCCGCGAGCGCCAACCGGACCCGACCGGCGGCGAAGTCACCGTCAAACTTCAGGACGACCGACAACGTCGTGCCCCCCTCGAACCCGAAGGGAGTCTCCGCCACGAAGGTCGCGCCGTGATCCTTGCCGGGAGTGCCGGGCGACCAGCCCGTCTTCGGGTCGCCATCGACGGCCTTCGCGAGCGCGTTGGCGCCCGGTTCGGCGGTCGCCTTGCCCGGCTTGAGTTTCACGACGACCGGCTTCGCCCCCTTCTTCGCCGCCTCGGCCGACGGCGTCGCGGTGAGGGCGACCTCGGTCAGCGTGAAGGCCCCATCCGGGGACCGTCCGGGGCCGCCCTTCGGCAGCGAGTCGTCTCGGAGGGTTTCGATGCGGAGGGCGGTGATCTTCGTCAGCGAAGTGGCCGCCGTGAAGGTGTACGTGTCGGCTTTCTCCGCCGTGCCGGTGGCGAGGTAAGAGCCGTCGTCGAGTTTCTTGAGCGGCGCTTTTCCGGTGGCGCCCGACGGCTCCAGCGTCAGCCACGGGGCCGCCGGCTTCGCCCGCTCCGCGGCCAGCCACGACCCGAATCGGCCGGGCAGGGCGTCCTTCTCGAACGCCGCCAGCGCCTGCGCGAACGGGGCGTGCGTCGCGTCGAACGCCGCTTTCAACTTGCGGTGCGTCTCGGGCTCGGGGTCAATCTGACGGGTGACGGAGTCGGTGCGGGCCAGCGTCGCGAGCAGCCGGTAGTAGTCCTGCTGCGGGACGGGGTCGTACTTGTGCTCGTGGCAGCGGGCGCAGCCAATGGTCATGCCGAGGAACGCCGTGCCGGTCGTGGCAACCATGTCGTCGAGGTGGTCGTAGCGGATCGGCTCGAGCGTCTTGACGGTGGTCTGGCCGGGGTACGGCCCGGCGACGAGGAAGCCGGTCGCCGAGGCCGCGAAGAAGTCGTCGGGCCGCAACTCGTCCCCGGCCAGTTGCAGCCGCACGAACTCGTCGAAGGGCATGTCGCGATTCAGGGCCTTGATGACGAAGTCGCGGTAGTGGAACGCGCCCGCCCGGTCGCCGTCGAACTCGTAGCCGCCGCTCTCGGCGAAGCGGACCACGTCGAGCCAGTGCCGCCCCCAGCGCTCGCCGTGCCGCTCGCTGGCGAGCAGGCGCGTGACCAGCTTCTCGTAGGCGTCGGGCGACTTGTCGCTGACGAAGGCGTCGATCTCCGCGGGCGTCAGCGGGAGGCCGGTGAGGTCGAACGTGACCCGGCGGGCGAGCTTCTCTTTGGAGAGCGCATTGCTCGGGGCGAGGCCCTTCGCTTCGAGGCCGGCAAGGATGAAGCGGTCGATCGGGTTGCGCGCCCACGCGGCGTTCTTCACGGCCGGCGGGGCCACGGCGGCGAGCGGGCGGAACGACCAGAACTGCTTGCCCGCGGCGATGTCGATGGGCCGTTTGCCCGGCAGCACGCCCCCGTCGCGCGGGTCCGGGGCGCCGAGTTCGACCCATTTGGCGAAGTCGGCGATCACCTCGGCAGACAGCTTTCCGCGGGGCGGCATCTTCTCGACCTTGCCCTCGTGCCGCAGCGCCGTGAGCAGGAGGCTTTTCTTCGTGTCGCCCGGCACGACGGCGGAGCCGGTGTCCCCGCCCTTCCGCGTCCCCTCCCGCGTGTCCAGCAGGAGGCCGCCGCGCAGCTTCTTCTCCTTGGCCGCCTCGGCCGAGTGGCACGAGTAGCACTCTTTAATGAGCGCCGGGCGGATCTTCGACTCGAACAGTTCCAATCCCTTGGCATCCGGCGGTTGGGCGCCAGCCTCTGCTCGCAGGCAAAGCAGACCCAGCGCCACAAGGGTGACGCGGGCCGTCGGCGGGTGAATCATCGGATGACCTGAGGACGGGCGGCGGGGCGGGAGGGCGAATGTGGATTATACACGACGAAGGCCGGATTTCCGAGTGATTTATCGCCCCGGTCGCGGCTCGGGGGCGGGCGCCGGGGCGGCCTCGGCCTCGCACACCGGATGCGTAGCGTCATCGGCCCCGCCGCTCCCGCCGCCAACGCCACGTGCGGTACTGTTTGTTCGCGAACAAGGCGAAAATGCCGGCCACGAACACCCCGGAGACCAGCGCCGTGCTGACGACGAATCCGCGGATGGCCATGGTGAAGGGCAAGTCATTGCGGCCGCGGTCCAGCCCGCGCGCGAGTTCCAGGCCCATGAAGAACGAGACGACCGTTTCCAAAATCACGACAGCCGGGGGCAGTAGCATCGAGATGACGCCCAGCCCCACGAGGGACCGCGTCTGGCCGAGAATGGTCACCAGCCCCATGAGGCCCGAACAGACGGCGGCTCCCAGCAGGATCAACAGGTCCGCGCCGCCGCAGACCTCGTTGACGCCCTTCTGCGCGGCAACGTCGTTGACGAGACTGGCCGCGCGGATGAGCAATGCCAAAAACAGGACGCCCGCCCAGACGAGCCAAAGGACCGCGGCCGTGACGGCCAGCCCCGGCTTCGCGCCGGCGCGGCCGTCGAGATCGTCCCGCCGGGAACGACGCCGCGGCCCGTCATCCAAATCGTCATCGTCATTCACGTCGGATTGGTCGCGGCGGGGCATGGCGTCCTTCCGGCTTCAGGCCGAGTCATCGCGGAACCTTATCTGATTGAAAGTCCGGCGGCATTACGCAGTCGCCGCTGATCGCCAACGTTCGGCAGCCGCGGCGGAAGCGGCTTTGACCAACATATGGCGGCTGAGGGCCAGAGGAATCTGCAACGACGTGTTTGCCGGCGTTTGCTTCCAACAAAGCGCTCGCCCCCTGAATCGCCTCCCCGGCCGACTCGACCGTCTGATCCGCGGCGACCGACGTACCATTCAAGAGTTCAAGCCACCACTCCGGACTCTTGCAAGAGATCCCCTACTGAGTGGCGGCCACGGTCCGTGAAGACGAAATGGGCGGCGCGGGCGCCGGTGCG